>CBFDBL010000540.1:0-4883 GCA_965603035.1 uncultured bacterium | reverse complement strand
CGATCTTCGCGGGCGCCGTGCTGGCCCTCCAGTCGGGGCTCACGCTGCGCAGCTACGGCCTCGAGACCAAGATCGGCGCGATCGTGGCGGCGTCGATGTGCCGCGAGATGGGCGCCATCATGACCGCGCTCATCCTCGCCGGGCGCGTCGGCTCGGCCATGGCCGCCGAGCTGGGCACCATGCGCGTCAGCGAGGAGATCGACGCGCTCGAGGCCATGAGCATCGACCCCGTCCGCTTCCTCGTCATGCCGCGCCTGATCGCCATGCTCATCATGACGCCGGCGCTCACCGTGTTCAGCGACATCATCGGCATCGTCGGCGGCGCGATGGTCGGCTACCACCAGATCGGGGTGAGCTACGCGGCCTACTTCCGGGAGGCGCGGGACGTCCTGGTGCTGCTCGACGTCAACAGCGGCCTGATCAAGGCCGTCTTCTTCGGCACGATCATCGCGACGGTCGGCTGCGGCTGCGGGCTGCGTGCCGAGACGAGCGCCGAGGGCGTCGGCAAGGCGACCAAGGACTCCGTCGTCATCTCCTTCATCCTCATCATCATCTTCAACTACCTGATCACCAGCATCGTGCGGCACTTCTACTAGAATGGCAGTGGCCATGATCGAGCTCATCGACGTCCACAAGGCGTTCGGCCCGAAGCGGGTGCTCTCGGGGCTCGACCTGCGCGTCGAGCGGGGCGAGACGTTCGTCATCATCGGCCGCAACGGCATCGGCAAGACGGTGACCTTCAAGCACATCATGGGGCTCATGCGGCCGGACCGCGGGCGGGTGCTCGTCGAGGGCGAGGACATCACGCGCATGGGCGAGGCCAGCCTGATCCGGGTCCGCGACAAGTTCGGCATGGTGTTCCAGGGCTGCGCGCTGCTGGCCTGGCTCACGATCGCCGAGAACGTCGCGCTCCCGCTGCGCGAGCGCACCCGCTTGAGCCGCAAGGAGATCGACCGCGTCGTGGCCGCCAAGCTCGAGCTCATGGGCCTCGGCGACGCCGGCCACCTCTACCCCGCCGAGTGCAGCGGCGGGATGAAGAAGCGCGCCGCCGTCTCCAGGGCCGTCGTCCGCGACCCCGAGATCATCCTCTACGACGAGCCCACCGCGGGCCTCGACCCCATCATGGCCAGCACCGTCAACGAGCTGATCGTCGAGCTGCGCCAGAAGCTCAACATCACCGCCATGGTCGTCACCCACGACATGGCCAGCGCCTACACCGTCGCCGACCGCATCGGCATGCTCCACGGCGGCCGCATCGTCGAGATCGGCGCGCCCGACCAGATCCGCAACACCGACAACCCCGTCGTCCGGCAGTTCATCGAGGGCCGGACCGAAGGCCCCATGGCCGCCGAACGCCCTGCCTGACGCCCGCTCCCCCGCCCGGAGGGCTCGTCGATGCGCTGGACCGCCGTACCGATCGTCGTCGGCTTCGTCTCCAGCGCCCTCAGTTCCACCCGCCGCGGGGGCCGCCGTTGAGCACCGCCTGCCGCCGAGCGGCTTTGCACCATGGGTAGGCTGCGATGGACGATCCGTTCGCCGTTCAGGCACTGTGTCTCGGGCTGCTGATGCTGTCGGCCCACTTCTTCGGCCGGCTCGCGCTCAAGGTGCGCCTGGGGCAGGTGCTCGGGCAGGTGCTCGGGGGCGTGGTCGTCGGGCCGTACTTCCTCGACGCCATCGGGCTGCTCGACCGGCTGAAGCTCGGCGGCTACCACGGGGCCTTCGACAGCTTCCACTTCCTCATCTTCACGTTCCTCGGCGTCATCGCTTTCGCGGTGGGCGAGGAGCTCCACGTGGACCGCTTCCGCCAGATCGGCAAGGAGGCGGCGCTCATCGCGGCCGTCCAGGGCGCCCTGACGTGGGTGCTGCTGACGGGCTTCTTCCTGCTGGTCGGCTGGCACTGGGCGCTGGCGCTGGTGGCGGGGTCCATCGGCGTGGCGACGGCGCCGGCCATCACGCTGGTGCTGCTGAACCACCTGGAGATCGAGGGCCGCTTCCGCAACATGGTGGCCAACATCCTGGTGCTGAGCGACGTGGCGGAGGTGATCCTCTTCTCGATCTTCGCGCAGATCGCCGTCCGCATCTACCGCCACGGCGACGTGGCGTTCGCTCCCATCGCGGGCCACCTCGGCCGCGAGTTCGGGCTGGCGCTGCTCATCGGGCTCGGCGTGTTCGCGTTCCTGCGGTTCGCGGTGCGGGGGCCTCGGCTGCGCGAGCCCGAGCACGCGCACGCGGCCACGTTGGGGCCGGGCTTCGTCTCGCGTCTGCTCGCCGCGCACCCCACGCCGTCGGTCGAGGTGCTGGTGGTCGTCATCGGCGCCGTGTCGGTCGGCACGGGGCTCGGGCTGGGCCTGCGGGTGCCGTTCCTCATCGTCGGCATCTCGGCGGGCGTGCTCATCGCCAACTTCCACACCCACGCGCTCTTCGACTCGCTGAAGATCGACAACGTCATGCCGCTGCTCAACCTGGTGTTCTTCGCGCTCATCGGGGCGAACATCCGGATCGACAGCTTCGCGGGCAAGCAGCTCGGGCTGGTGGTCGGCTACATCGCAATGCGGGCCGTGGGCAAGATCGTGGGCACCTGGCTCGGCTGCCGCTGGACGCGCCAGGATCCCAAGGTGACGGCGTGCCTGCCGCTGCTGAGCCTGCCGCAGGCGGGGGTGGCTGCGGTCGAGGCCGTCTACATCGTCGCGCTGCTCGGCGACCGTGGCCGGGCCGTGGCCGACGTGGTGCTGCCGGCGCTGGTCATCTTCGAGATGGCTGGCGTCTTCTTCTCCGAGCGGTCGCTGCTCAAGTGGCGGGGCTGGACGGTGGGCGAGCGCGAGGTGCTGTCGTCGCGGGACAGGGCGCTTCGGGAGTCGTTCAGGGCGGAGGGCCATCCCTTCCACGCGCTCGCCGAGTTCGTGCCGGAGGGCTGCCTGGGGGTGGCGCTCGGCGCGGCGACGCTGCCGGAGGCGATCGACGCGCTGGCGAACGCCCTCGAGCGGTCGGGCGCCATCGCCGACCGCGAGCTGGTGGTCGAGCGCGCGCTGGCCCGCGAGCGGATGGGCTCGACCGCCATCGAGGAAGGCATCGTCATCCCCCACAGCAAGACCCTCGGCCAGCGCCGCACCGTGTGCGCCATCGGCGTCGCCGACAGACCCCTCGCCGGCGTCGCCGGCCCCGACGGCGTGCCGTCCGACACGGTGATCTTCCTCGTCTCGCCCGCACAGCGGCCCGACGCGCACCTGCGCGTCCTCGCCACCGTCGCACGCGTCTTCTCCGACGACGACTTCCGAGTCACCTTCCACGACGCCGTCCGCCAGGGACGCGCCGAGGAGCTGCTCCGCCCGCCCCACCCATAGGGCATCTGGAGGCCCTCCCGTGCCACAGCCCGTCTCCCGACGCAGGTTCCTCCGGGCCGCGTCGCTGGCCTCAGCCGCCTGGCTCGGCGCCCCGCGGCTCCGCGCGGCGCCGGCCACGAAGCGGCGGCCGCCCAACATCGTGCTGCTCTACTCCGACGACGTGGGCTGGCGCGACCTGGGCTGCTACGGCAGCCGCTTCTACGAGACGCCCCACCTCGACCGCCTGCGCGCGCAGGGCGTGAGGCTCACCGACGCCTACAGCGCCGCGGGCAACTGCGCGCCGTCGCGCGCCTGCCTGCTCTCGGGGCAATACGTCCCACGCCACGGGCTCTACACCGTCGGCGGCAAGCGCCGGTTCGACAAGAGCAAGCGGCTCCTGAAGTGGCGCGAGCGCAAGCTCCTCGCACCCGAGAACGCAGGGAGCCTGCCCGCGGACACGATCACCATCGCCGAGGCGCTGCGCGCGGCGGGCTACGCCTGCGGCCACTTCGGCAAGTGGCACCTGGGCGGCGGACAGGGCCAGTCGCCCGTCGAGCAGGGCTTCCACGAGTCCGTGCAGATGGCCGCGGCCAGGCACTTCAAGATCCGCGTCAAGCCGGCGCCCGACAAGCCCATCCCGCCCGATGTCTACCTCTCCGACTATCTCACCGACCAGGCCATCGGCTTCATCGACCGCCACCGCGACCGCCCCTTCTTCCTCTACTACTGCGACTTCCTCGTCCACGTCCCGCTCGAGGGCAAGCAGGCGCTGGTCGCCAAGTACCGGGAGAAGAAGCCCGTCGGCGGCCACCACCATCCCGTCTACGCGGCCATGCTCGAGGGCCTCGATCGCAGTTGCGGCCGCATCCTTGCCCGGCTCGACGCGTTGGGCCTCGCAGGGGACACCCTCGTGCTCTTCTACTCCGACAACGGCGGGGTCGCCAGCGCGAAGGACCGCGGCCTCGACCCCGAGGGCGGCCTCACCTCGGTCCACCCGCTGCGCGGCACAAAGGGGATGCTCTACGAGGGCGGCATCCGAGTCCCCCTCATCGCTCGGTGGCCGGGCGTCGTCAAGCCGGGCTCGGAGTGCGCCGTCCCCGCCCACGGCGTTGACCTCTACCCCACCTTCCTCGAGGCCGCCGGCGCCAGGCCGCCCGACGGCCAGGCGCTCGACGGCGAGAGCCTCGTCCCGATCCTCGCAGGCAAGGCCACGGCACGCACGAGCCCCGACCTCTTCTGGTGGATGCCCGGCTACCTCCCAGGACGCCAGGCACCCGCCAACGTCATACGCTCGGGCGACTGGAAGCTCATCGAGAACTTCGAGGACGGCTCCCTCGAGCTCTACAACCTGCGCGACGACATCGGCGAGCGCCACAACCTCGCCGCCTCGAAGCCCGACAAGGCCAGGGAGCTCCACCAGCGCCTGAAGCAATGGCGACAGGCCGTCGGCGCCAAGGTCCCCCCGCGCAACCCCGACTTCGACCCCAAGAACGAAGGCAAATGGTAGTTGCCCGGGCCTTGACCACGGGCGCGCCACCGGCCAGCATGAAGATGAACCACAGC
>CBFDBL010000539.1:0-4887 GCA_965603035.1 uncultured bacterium | reverse complement strand
ACGGGGCTGGCCCGGGCTCTGACCCGGATCCCAGGGCTTACGCCCTGGGCTACATTCTGTCGCCCCTGCGGGGCTGGCCCACGCCTGCTCGTGGGGCTGCTGGCGGTGGTGCTGTGCACCGCGGCCTCCGCTGGGGCAGGGGAGTGGCGGCTCCAGCGCGTGCCCGACTACCTGCGGGGCGCCGCGGGCAGCCAGAAGGGCTTCGTGTGGTACCGCTGTTTCGTGAGGGTGCCGGCCGAGTGGCAGGGGGAGAACCTGCGGCTGGTGCTCGGGAAGATCGACGACTGCGACGTGACCTTCGTCAACGGCGCCCGCGTCGGCGGCACGGGCAGGATGCCGCCGAGAGCCAGGAGCGCCCACAGCCGGACGCGCTCGTACTCCGTGCCCGCGAAGGCCGTGCGGGCCGGCGGGTGGAACCTGGTCGCGGTGCGGGTCTACAACGACGGCGGCCGCGGCGGGATCGTGGGCGAGCCCCAGAGGCTCTCGTGCTCGAAGGGCGCCCTGAGCCTGGCAGGCGACTGGCAGTTCCGCGCAGGCGACGACCCGTCGTGGGCGAAGTGGCCCGCGGACCCCGAAACTCCCGAGGGACAGAAGATGGCCGAGGACTACGCGAAGAGCACCGACAGCCCCACAGGCACCCCCGACACGGCCTTCGTCGGCGAGGCGCCGCCGCCAGAGGGCGAGCTGACGATGTGGTATCGCCAGCCGGCAAGCCAATGGACCGAGGCCCTGCCCGTCGGCAACGGGCGGCTGGGCGCCATGGTGTTCGGCGGCGTCGGCCGCGAGCACATCCAGCTCAACGACGACACCCTGTGGGCTGGCCACCCCGTCGAGCGCGACCGCAAGGGCGCCTGGAAGGCGATCCAGAAGGCCCGCGAGCTCATCTTCGACGGCCAGTACGCCGAGGGCCAGGCCCTCATGCAGCGCGAGGTCATGGGCCCCCGCATCGCACCGCGCAGCTATCAGACCCTCGGTGACCTGTGGCTCGACTTCGGCAAGGTCGCCGAGGTGCGCGACTACCGGCGCGACCTCGATCTCGATGCGGCCATCGCGCGCACGAGCTTCCGCAGCGGCGATGCCACGTTCACCCGCGAGGTCTTCTCCAGCCCCGCCGACCAGGTGCTCGTCGTGCGGCTGGCCTGCGACAAGCCCGGCCGCCTGACCTTCGGCGTCCGCATGTCGCGGCCCGAGAACGGCGATGTGACGGCACTCGGGCAGGACGGCCTGGTGCTGCGCGGCACGGCCGACAAGGGCGAGAAGCACGAGGGCGTGACGTTCGAGGCGCGGCTCGAGGCCATCGCCGAGGGTGGGTCGGTCGCCGCGAAGGACAACGCTCTCCGCATCGAGCAGGCCGACGCCGTGACCCTGCTTCTGGCCGCGGCCACCACCTACAACCACAAGGAACCCGGCAAGGTCTGCGAGCAGCAGCTCGCCACGGCCGCCAAGAAGCCCTATGCCGCGCTCCGCGACGCGATGGTGGCCGAGCACCGACGGCTCTTCCGCCGCGTCGAGCTGGACCTCGGCAGGGCCGAGGCCGCGAAGCGCCCGACCGACGAGCGCCTCCAGGCCGTCCGCGACGGCGGCACCGACCCGGGGCTCGTCGCCCTCTACTTCCAGTTCGCCCGCTACCTGCTCATCTCGTGCTCGCGGCCCGGCTGCCTGCCGAGCAACCTCCAGGGGCTGTGGTGCGAGCACATCGACGGGCCGTGGAACTGCGATTACCACATCAACATCAACGTGCAGATGAACTACTGGCCCGCCGAGCTGTGCAACCTGAGCGAGTGCCACGAGCCGTTCTTCGACCTCGTGGACCACCTGCGGCCCCGCGGCCGCAAGACGGCCCGCGAGGTCTACAACTGCCGCGGCTTCGTCGCTCACCACACCACCGACGCCTGGTGGTGGACCAGCCCCATCGGCAAGGTGCAGTACGGCATGTGGCCCATGGGCGCCGCGTGGTCGGCGCTGCATCTGATGGAGCACTACCGTTTCACCGGCGACCGCGAGTTCCTTGCGAAGCGCGGCTACCCGATCCTCAAGGAGGCCGCCGAGTTCTTCCTCGACTGGCTCGTCCCGCACCCAAAGACGGGCAAGCTGGTCTCCGGCCCATCGACCTCGCCCGAGAACCGCTTCAAGACCCCCGACGGCAAGCGGGCCAACCTGACGATGGGCTGCGCCATGGACCAGCAGATCATCTGGGAGACCTTCACGAGCTGCCTCGAGGCCGCCGACGTGCTCGGGATCGACGACGCCTTCACGCGGGAGGTGAAGGCCAAGCTCGCGCGCCTCGCCGGCTCGCAGATCGGCAAGGACGGGCGGCTCATGGAATGGGGCGAGGAGCTCGAGGAGCCGTCGCCCGGCCACCGTCACGTCTCGCACTTGTTCGCCCTCCACCCTGGCCGCCAGATCACGCTTCGCGGCACGCCGAAGCTCGCCGCGGCCGTCCGCAAGTCGCTCGAGCACCGGCTCGCCCACGGCGGCGGCCACACCGGCTGGAGCCGCGCCTGGATCATCAACTTCTGGGCTCGCCTCGAGGACGCCGAGAAGGCCCACGAGAACGTCGTCATGCTCCTCCGCAAGTCCACCCACCCGAACCTGTTCGACAACCATCCGCCCTTCCAGATCGACGGCAACTTCGGTGGCACCGCCGCTCCTGCCGAGATGCTGCTCCAGAGCCACGCCGGCGAGGTGCACCTGCTGCCTGCGCTGCCGAAGGCGTGGCCGACGGGCAGCGTCAAGGGCCTGCGTGCCCGCGGCGGCTTCGAGGTGGATATGGCCTGGGACGGTGGCAAGCTGGCCTCCGCCACCATCCGGTCGAAGCTCGGCGGCCCGTGCAGAGCGCGGCTGGGCGACAAGGTCGTGGACTTCGCGACGAAGCCGGGCGACGTGCTCCGGCTCGATGGCACACTCAAGCCGATGTAAGGGGGTAGAGCATGCGTGCTCTGGTTCTTGCCGTCGCAGTCAGCGCAGGCCTCGGGGCGGCTGGCGGGGATGCGCCGCCGCCGAAGGGCGCGATGACGCTGTGGTACCGCCAGCCGGCGCGCGACTGGATGAAGGAGGCGCTGCCCGTCGGCAACGGCCGGCTCGGGGCGATGATCTTCGGCGCCCTCGGCAAGGAGCGCGTCCAGTTCAACGACGACAGCCTGTGGACCGGCGACGAGAACCCCTCGGGCAACTACAAGTCGATGGGCGGCTACCAGGCCTTCGGCGACCTGTTCATCACTCTCGCGGCCGGCGAGGACGCGACGGAGTATCGCCGCGACCTGGACATCGACGAGGCGGTGGCGCGGGTGCGCTACACGAGCGGCGGCGTCGCCTACCGTCGCGAGTACTTCGCCAGCCACCCCGACCAGGTGGTGGTCATCCGCCTCACGGCCGACAAGCCGGGCGCCCACACGGGCTCAATCGAGCTCGTCTGCGCTCACAAGAGCGCAACCACGGCGAAGGCCAACCGTCTCGCCTTCTCGGGCGCGCTGGCCAACGGCATGAAGTACGAGGCGCAGGCGCTCGCGGTCCCCGACGGCGGCTCCCTGAAGGCGAGCGACGGCAAGCTCGAGTTCGCCGGCTGCAACGCTCTGACGATCGTGCTCGCCGCGGGCACCGACTACGTGATGGACGACGCGAAGCAGTGGCGGGGTGAGCATCCCCACGCTCGGCTCGCAGGCCAGCTCCAGGCGGCCGCGGCGAAGCCCTACGACGCGCTCGAGGCCGCCCACGTGAAGGACCACCAGTCGCTCTTCCGCCGCGTGCAGTTCGACCCGGGGCCGACGTCGGCCGACCGCCTGGCTCTGCCCACCGACCAGCGGCTCAAGGCCTACGGCGCCAGCGGCGGCGACCCTGGCCTCGAGGGCCTCTTCTTCCAGTTCGGCCGCTACCTGCTCATCGCCTGCTCGCGCCCCGGCGCGCTGCCGGCGAACCTTCAGGGGCTCTGGAACCACAAGAACAACGCGCCCTGGCATAGCGACTACCACACCAATATCAACATCCAGATGAACTACTGGCCCGCCGAGCCGACCGGCCTGCCCGAGTGCCACGAGCCGCTGCTCGCCCTCATCGGGAGCCAGGTTGAGGCCTGGAGGAAGGCCACGGCCGCCGCCAAGGAGTTCCGCAAGGACGGCCGCCCCGTGCGCGGCTGGACGGTCCGGACCTCCCACAACATCACTGGCGGCATGGGCTGGAAGTGGAACAAGCCCGGCAGCGCCTGGTACTGCCAGCATCTGTGGGAGCACTACGCCTTCACCGGCGACAAGGCGTACCTGAGGGCCGTCGCCTACCCGATCCTCAAGGAGGTCTGCGAGTTCTGGCAGGACCAGCTCAAGGCGCTGCCCGACGGCCGGCTGGTGGTGCCCATGGGCTGGTCGCCCGAGCACGGCCCGACGGAGGACGGCGTCTCCTACGACCAGCAGATCGTGTGGGACCTCTTCACCAACACCATCGACGCCGCTGACGCACTGGGCGTGGACAAGCCGTACCGCGACAAGATCGCGTCCCTGCGCGACAAGCTCGTAGGCCCCCAGATCGGCAAGTGGGGCCAGCTCCAGGAATGGATGACCGACCGCGACAACCCGAAAGACAAGCACAGGCACGTGTCCCACATGTTTGCGCTCTACCCCGGCAGGCAAATCTCGTCCGTGCTCACGCCGAAGCTGGCTGCCGCGGCGCGTGTCTCGCTCAATGCGCGCGGCTCTGGCGGCGACGTGGGCTGGAGCAACGCGTGGAAGGCTGTCCTGTGGGCTCGTCTGCTTGACGGGGAGCGGGCCTATGGCTACTACAACCGGTTGCTCGCCCGCAACGCCTTCCCCAACTCCTTCAACGCCTGCTGGCCGGGCCGCGTGTTCCAGATCGACGGCAACTTCGGTGGCACCGCCGCTCCTGCCGAGATGCTGCTCC
>CBFDBL010000538.1:0-4888 GCA_965603035.1 uncultured bacterium | reverse complement strand
GTCGTGGCGGAGCTGACGGTGGGCCTCTTCGACGAGGTGCGGGCCTCGCAGATGGTGGCTCGGCTCGACGATGCGGCGGTCAGTGCGGCGCTTGACGTGGCCCGTGCCGAGAAGAGGCAGCTCGAGGCCCAGGTGCGCGCCATCGAGCGCGAGCTGAAGCAGGACGCGGCTGTGCGGGATCTCGACGCCTACTCGCGGACGCGCAACTACGTGATCCGCACCGAGCAACTGCGGCTGGAGAAGCTCGATCGCATGATCGAGCTCGAGAGCGACGAGGTCGAGCTCCAGCGTCTCGCGGCGACGCTCGGGCGCATCCGCGCGCTGCGGGACGGGGACGTGGTGGGCGAGCAGGACTTCGACGAGGCGAAGTTCGCGCACGAGGCGCTCAAGCGGAAGATCGCGGCGACGAAGGAGGCTCTGGCCGTCATCGAAGGGCGGCTGCGCGAAGCGCTGGCCCGCGAGGAGCTCCCCGCGTCGAAGGAGGCGGCGGGCAGCACCGAGGTCGCGCTGGCGCCGCTGCGCGAGGCCGTGGCGGTGCAGGTCACGCGGCTGGCGGAGATCCAGGTCGCGCGCGAGGCGCTGGTGCTGGCCTCGCCGCTCGACGGGGTGGTCACCGCGCTCTTCCGCCGCCAGGGCGAGACGGTGATGCGCGGCGAGCCGATCCTGACGGTGACCGACCCGCGGTCGATGCACATCGTGAGCTTCGTCGAGCAGGGCCAGCCCGTCGAGCCGGCGCCGGGCATGCGGGTCGAGGTGCGGCGGCGGACCCACCCGGTGGAGGTTGCCGAGGCCCGGGTGTTGAAGGTGAGCCCTCAGGTGGAGCCGCTCCCCCAGGCGATCGTGGCGAACCCTGCGATCGTGCGGTGGGGGGTTCGGGTGCTGATCAGCATGCCCCCGGGCCTGCGGCGAGGGGCGTCCGCGGGCGCGCCGGCGCGGCATCCGCCCCGGCCGGGCGAGGTGCTCAGCGTGCGCTACTTCCTGCCGCGCAAGGATGGCCGCGGCACAGGCGGTTGGCGATTGCCGTGGCCCGCGCCGTGACGTGAGACGCACGCCCGCCGCGGCCCGCCGCCCGACCACGACGGTCCCCCTTACAGCAGGGGATGTGATGGCGCTCCTCGCCAATTGGTTCCGGCGACGCCGCTGCACGCGCCGCGGGCGCACGCGTCTCCGTCTCGAGCCTCTCGAGCCGCGCGTCCTGCTCTCCGGCAGCCCGCTCATCAGCGAGTTCATGGCGATCAACGACAACTTCCGCGCCGACGAGGACGGCGACTGCTCCGACTGGATCGAGCTCTACAACCCCGGCCCCAGCGCCGTGAGCCTGCTCGACTGGTGCCTGACCGACGAGCAGGGCGACCCCGACCCCTGGCGGTTCCCCGACGTCGAGCTGGCCGCGGGGCAGCACCTGACGGTCTTCGCCTCCGACAAGGATCGCTCGGCGGCCGGCAGCGAGCTGCACGCCGACTTCAAGCTCGCCGGCGGCGGCGAGTACCTGGCCCTGCTCATGCCCGACGGCGTCACCGCCGTCTCGGAGTTCGACCCCTACCCCGCGCAGCAGGCGGACGTATCGTACGGCATCGCGATGGAGGCGGCCTCGCCGCTGCTCGTCGCCGCCGGCGCGGCCGCCGAGGCGCTCGTGCCCGCCGACGGCGCGCTGGGGCAGAGCTGGACCGAGACGGCCTTCGTCCCGTCGGGCTGGACGGCAGGCGCGACGGGCGTCGGCTACGAGAACCGCTCGGGCTTCGAAAGCCTGATCGCCCTCGACGTCAAGGCCGGGATGTTCAACACGAACGGCTCGGTCTACATCCGCGTCCCCTTCACCGTCAGCGAAGGGGCCACGATCTCGACGCTGACGCTGCGGATGAAGTACGACGACGGCTTCGCGGCCTACCTCGACGGCGAGCCCGTCGCCAGCCGCAACGCGCCCGGCGAGCCGCAGTGGAACGCCCTGGCCACCGGCCACCACCCCGACGCGCAGGCCGTCGTCTACGAGACGATCGACCTCACCGACCACGCCGCCCTGCTGGCGCCCGGCCCCCACGTGCTGGCGCTCCACGGGCTCAACGTGAGCCTGGGCAGCACCGACCTCCTCGTCCTGCCCGAGCTCGAGGCCCAGACCGTCACCGCCACGCCCACCGAGCTGCTCTTCTTCACCGTCCCGACCCCCGACGCGGCCAACCTCTCCGACGCGGTCCTGGGGTTCGTCGCCGACACGACGTTCAGCCCCGACCGCGGCTTCTACGACGAGCCCTTCGACCTGGCCATCGCCTGCGAGACGCCCGGCGCCGAGATCCGCTACACCCTCGACGGCCGCGAGCCCACGGCCACCACCGGAGTCGTCTACACCGACCCCATCCCCGTCAGCGCCACCACGGTCCTCCGCGCCGCCGCGTTCAAGGACGGCTACGAGCCGTCGAACATCGACACCCAGACCTACCTGTTCCTCGCCGACGTCGTCGAGCAGAGCGCGGCCGGCGAGCCGCCCACAGGGCCCGCCTACCTCGAGGCAACGTTCGACGCCGACACCGAGGGCTTCGCCTACGCCGACGACGCGTTCAACGGCACGAGCCTGCCCGACCGGGCCGAGGGCAACTACGCGGCCTCGGGCGGCCGCAGCGGCGGAGGTCTGCGCGTCTATCTCCCGACAGGCCCGCCGACTGCGGCGGCGTCGGGTGCCTGGTCGGTCTCCTTCTCCGTCCCCGAGGCCGCGACCTACGGGGTGGAGCTCTGGTATCGGATGGTCCTGGGCGCGAAGCTCGAGTCCGGCGAGTTCGGCGAGGCGATCCTCGAGATCGACGGGACCCGCCGGGGGCCCGCCGCGAACAACAGCCTCTACCACCGCGCCGGCGACGGCGACTCGGGTGCCCAGGACGACTCCGGCTGGCGACGGGCCAATGTGACGTTCGACCTCGACGCCGGCTCGCACACGCTCACCGTCGGGGCCTACAACAACCGGTCCACGGCGGAGGGCGAGTGGGTCAAGCTGTTCATCGACGACCTGTCGGCCGCCATCAACCCCTGGCCCACGGGGTCGGTGAACGGCCAGGTGCTCAACTACGGGATGGACCCCGACATCGTGGACGACGCGACCTGGGGCCCCCAGCTCGCCGAGGCGCTCGCCGCGGTCCCGAGCTTCTCGCTCGTGACCGACATCGAGTACCTGTTGGACCCCGCGACGGGCATCTACGTGAACCCGCGCGAGGACGGCGAGGCGTGGGAGGTCCCCACGTCGGTCGAGCTGGTCTGCCCCGACGGCACCGACGGCTTCCAGATCGACGCAGGCCTGCGCATCCGCGGCGGCTACAGCCGCAACCCGGCCAACCCGAAGCATGCGTTCCGCCTCTTCTTCCGCGGTGAGTACGGCGACACGAAGCTCGTCTACCCGCTCTTCGGCGACGAGGGCGCCAACGAGTTCGACAAGATCGACCTGCGCACCAGCCAGAACTACTCCTGGAGCTTCCACGGCGACGCCCGCAACGCCATGGTCCGCGACGTCTTCTCGCGCGACGCACAAGGGGAGATGGGCCAGCCCTACACCCGCAGCCGCTACTACCACCTCTACATCAACGGCGTCTACTGGGGCCTCTACCAGACGCAGGAGCGCGCCGAGGCCGCCTACGGCGCCACCTACCTCGAGGGCGACCGCGACGAGTTCGACACCATCAAGGTCGAGGCCGGCGCCTACACCGTCGAGGCGACCGACGGCACACTCGACGCCTGGCAGGAGCTGTGGAACCAGGCCAAGGCCGGCTTCGAGTCCTACGGGGCCTACATGAAGGCCCAGGGCCGCAACCCCGACGGCACCCGCAACCCCGACTACCCCGTGCTGCTCGACGTCGACAACCTCATCGACTACATGCTCGTGATCTTCTACGGCGGCAACCGCGACGCCCCCATCTCCAAGTTCCTCTCGAACAACAAGCCCAACAACTGGTACGGCCTGCGCAACCGCAACGGCGGGGAGGGCTTCGTCTTCTTCGCGCACGACAGCGAGCACACCCTGCTCGTCGGCGACCTCTACGAGGACCGCACGGGGCCCTTCCCCGCTGGCGACACCTTCCAGTACAGCAACCCGCAGTGGATCCACCAGCAGCTCATGGTCAACGACGAGTACCGGCTGCGGTTCGCCGACCACGTGCGCGAGCACTTCTTCGATGACGGCCTCGTTACGCCGGACAGGGCCGCCGAGATGTTCGGCTCCCGCGTCGGCGAGATCGAGATGGCCATCATCGCCGAGTCGGCCCGATGGGGCGATGCCAAGGTCGCCACCCCCCGCACGAAGGACACCTGGCAGGCCGTCATCGACGACACCTTCGACAACTACTTCCCCGAGCGGACCCGCATCGTCCTCGAGCAGTTCCGCGAGACCGTGCTTCGCAACGGCACGCTGGCCCCGCTCTACCCCGACGCCGACGCCCCGGCCTACACCCGCTACGGCGGCGACGTGTCCGCAGGCTTCCAGTTCGCCATGTCCGCGCCGCTCGGCACCATCTACTACACCACCGACGGCTCCGACCCGCGCGAGCCCGGCGGTGCCGTCTCGCCCGACGCCCTTGTCTACGACGGCGCCATCGCGATCCACGAAAGCGCCCAGGTGCAGGCCAGGGCCCTCGTGGACGGCGAGTGGAGCGCGCTCACCGACGCCACCTTCCTGATCGAGCCGACCGACGCCCTGCGCGTCACCGAGATCATGTACCACCCCGAGGACCCGCTCCCCGGCAGCGGCTACGCCGGCAGCGACTTCGAGTTCGTCGAGCTCGAGAACACCGGCCAGGCGGCGATCGACCTCTCGGGCTGCACCTTCAGCGACGGCATCGGCTTCACCTTCCCCGCCATGGAGCTCGCGGCGGGCGACTACGTCGTCGTCGTGCGCAACCAGGCCGCCTTCGCC
>CBFDBL010000537.1:0-4912 GCA_965603035.1 uncultured bacterium | reverse complement strand
AGGCCTCGTCGCCCATCTCGGTGGCCATCTCCTCGCCGGCGCGCAGGGCCGCGAGGTAGAGGGAGCCGACAAAGGTGTTCGGGCCTTGGAAGTTGATGTCGTAGGTGTTGTGCTGGCTGTCCTCGATGAAGCCGTCGCCGTTGCCGTCGCGGCCCATGGAGAACCCGAGGGCCTTCTTGATCCTGGGCCAGTTGCGCTTCAGGAACGCGCCGTCGGCCGACATGAGGTGCTCGCGGTAGGCCTTGAGGATGGTGCCGCACTGGCCGTCGGCCGCGTAGGCGCGGTTGCTGCGGAAGCCGACCAGGCCGGTCGCCTCGTCGAAGCCGGCGCCGAAGTCCTGCATCTCGCGCACGATGCGCCCGATGGAGGGGAACAGGCGGGCGTGGGCGTGGGCGTAGTTCCACACGTGGGTGCACGTGCCCGCGCAGCAGCCCACGCCCTCCCAGGCCCAGAAGCGGCCGTTGCCCCACCACTGGCACGTGCCCGTCGCGAGGTTGCTCACCGTCGAGTGGAGCCGCCAGAGCAGCCAGCGGGGCAGGGTGCTGTCCTCGTAGAAGGTCTTGTGCCACAGGCGGGTGCCATCGGTCAGGCGCTTGTGCTCGTCGAGCACGTAGTTGGCGACCTCGACGGCGCTGTCGAAGCGATTGGCGTACTCGCGGCCGTTGGCGTGATTTGGGAAGTGCCAGGCGAGGACGAAGGTGTGAGTGTGCCTGGCGCCGTGCGCGAGGTGGCGGCAGGCCACGAGGCGTCGAGCGCCTCCGGGGTCGTCTCGCCCTTGCTGGCGAGGGCGAGGACGAGGGAGCCGAAGTCGGGCAGCTTGTCGAGCGGGACCGACGGCCCGCTGGCGGGCACGTCGGCCAACTCGACCTGGTCGATGTTGATGTGGCCCCAGGGGCCGGACTCCTTGTCCACGATCTGGAGGCGTGCCTGCTGGCCGGCCAGCGCCTCGACGTTCCAGAAGTGCCAGAGCAGCTTCTCGTCGCGGCGGCCGATGGCGGTGCGGACCGCCTTGCCGCCCACGAGCAGGTGGATGCACGTCTTGTCCTTGTGGTTGCCGCCGCCGATGAGGAAGTTGAGGAACTTGCGGCCGACGGTGAACGGCGGGGAGGTGAGGGTGCCGTGGAGCTTGTCGTCGCCGCCCAGGTAGGTGTTGACGAGGCCCTTGCCCCGGAAGCCGCTGACCTTCTGCTGGTTGGGCAGGGTGCCGCGGGCGGGGGCTGTGCCGAAGGCCTTGCCCTCGACGGTCCAGTCGCCGTAGTCGGCGCCCTCGAAGTCGGCGAGGACGATCTTCTCCCGGGGCTCGGGCGGCGCCTCGGGGGTGGGCGCCTTCTCGGCCGTGTGGACGAGCAGCGTGCGGCCCTGGCCGCGGACGATGCGGCTGCGCCGCAGCGCGTGCACGCTCTTCGCCGAGTGCAGGCACACCGCGTTCTCGAGCCAGCCGAACACGCCGGTCCGCACGGGGCGCTGCGAGGCGTTCTCGACGGTGAGGTGGAACACCGTGGCTGGCAGCGCGGAGTCGAGGGCGTCGAGCGGGATGAAGGGCGAGAAGGCCTCCAGCTCGACGCGGACGGGGAAGCCCTTGTCCTGGTAGCGGACGAGCCCGATGGGGTACTCGGCGAGGAAGGCGCAGTCGGGGAACTCCTGGCGGTTCAGCCGCCGTGCCACCGTGCTGCCCGCGGTCGCGACGGTGACGGCGAAGCCGGAGTCGACGGGCGAGGCGGGCACGAAGTGGCGGTAGCAGTGGGCCCCGTAGCCTGTGAAGACGTGCTTGTTGAAGATCTGCCAGAGCGCGAGGGTGCCGTCGCCGCGGAGGTAGAGCTGCCCCGCGGCGATGCCGCCCACCGGCATGCCGATGGCCGCCAGCTCCTTGCCGCGGTACACCCGCCGCTCGCCCCGCTCGGTGAGGCCGCGCACCCACGCCCTGTCGAGTCCCTTCCTGGCGGGCACGAAATGCTGGATCTTCGGCGCCTGGCCCGCAGCGGCCGCCAGGGCGACAGCCAGCCAGCCCGCAAGGAGCACCACCGCCCGACGTCGCTCGCGCGCAGCCATCCCGTCCTCCTCAATCAGAGCCGAGGGTCGGGCCGCATTCTACGCGCGATCTCGCGACGCGATCAAGCGCCACAGTCGGCTTGATGCCGGCCCAGCACACTGCTACAATCGCGCCGCTCGCGCCGTGCCAGGAGATCGCCGATGGCCAAGGTCGTGCTCGACCGCTGCTTCCGGCCCGTCTACCCGACCCCGGCGGCGCTGATCACGAGCGTCGCGGGCGACGGGACGCCGAACATCATCACGCTGGGCGAGACGTTCAACCTCTCGATCGGGCTCCCCGGCCATCCCGTTCTCGTGGGCCTGGCCATCGCGCCGTCGCGCTACTCCCACGAGCTGATCCGGGCGGCCGGCGAGTTCGCCGTCAACCTGCCGACGGCCGACATGGTCGAGGTCGTGGACCGCTGCGGGACCTGCTCGGGCCGCGACGTGGGCGACAAGTTTGCCCACGTGGGCCTCACGGCGGCGCCGGCGACGAAGATCCGGGCGCCGCTCATCGCCGAGTGCCCCGTCAGTATCGAGTGCATCCTCATCGACGTCACGCCGGCGGGCGACCACGACCTGTTCCGCGGCAAGGCGGTCGCCGAGCACGTCGATGAGGCCTGCCTCGACGACCAGGGCCGCGTGGCCATCGAGCGCCTCGGGCCGCTCGTCTACGTGCGCGGCCAGTACTGGAGCATCGGCGAGCGCCTCGGCTCCCACGGCTATACGCGGAAGAAGGGGGGATGATCTCGCCCCCGAGCGGGCGTGAGCCCCTCTTGCTGCCCCCTGCGGAGAACGCACCGACATGGCTCCTGCTGACCTGCCGAAGGCTGTGCGTGCCGACGAGCGCATCGTCATCGAGACGGACCGCGTCAAGGCCGAGGTGTGGCCGAACGGCTATGTCAGCGGCGTCAAGGCCAACACCTTCGTGGACAAGAAGACGGGCGCGCGCGACGGCAGCTTCGGCCTCGACATCGTGGACTTCCTGCTCGAGCCCGGCCCGGGCAAGGGCGAGTCCCACTACCACTACGGCGACAAGCTCCACGGCGACATCCCCAAGCACTACGTCGAGCTGCCGCAGATCTGCACGCAGGCCAGGCACATCGACAGCGAGTTTGTGGTCGGCGCCGACTTCGTGGCCGTGCGGCAGTGGTGGCGGTGGACCCAGGCGGCCCCCGGCCTGAAGGCGGGGTCGCTGTGGGAGCAGACGCTGGTGTTCCCGATGGGCCGGCGCTGGTTCCTCGCGTCGGACCGCGTGCAGGTGGTCAACGACTACCGCGAGGTGTTCCTCCGCATCGACCTGCCCGGGCATCTCAAGCACAAGCGCGGCGACACGTTCGAGGAGGTCTACCTGAGCTACGAGGGCCGCATCCCCGCCTCCGACTTCCTCGAGGACTACCCGCCCGACGCCAGGCACCTCTACCAGCGGGGCAAGCAGGCGCTGCCGCAGCGGATGATCCGCGCGCGGAAGATCCGCGGCGCGGGCAAGCCGTGGCTGGCGGGGATGACCCTCGACCCGGCCATCGTGAGCGAGGCGTGGTGCCACCAGCGCGGCTACGTGTGCTTCATCCAGGAGATCGGGCGGCTGCCGACCCGGGCGGGCGACAGCTTCGCCGCGGCCTACGCCATCGGCTACTTCGATTCCATCCAGGGGATGGAGGAGGTCTTCGACCGCTACCGCGGCTTCACCTCGCTCGCCGCGACCCAGGACTACTGGCTGCTGAGCGAGGGCTGCCTCATCCGGGACGGTGAGGGTCGGTTCCGCATCGTGCCGCAGGGCCGCTGGCCGGCGCCGAAGCCCTGGCGGGTCCTCGCCCACGGCAAGGGCGACGCCACCCTCAACGGCCAGCGCTTCGTCATCGACGGCGAGGGGGCCTTCGAGGTCCCCTGGGCCGAGTAGGCGCCGCCCCACGCCGCTTTCATCGAGGACCCGATGATGCTCGACAGGCGACCACGTCGGCTCGCCTTCCTCCTGGCCTGCGGCCTGGCATCGGCGGCACTGGCCGAGCGGGCCGTCTTTGTCGAGAGGGGGGAGCCGAAGCTCGTGCTGGAGATCGGCGGCGAGTGGAGGCAGGGCGGCGGCTGCCTCGAGGCCTCGGGCAAGCGCGCAAGGCTCATGGCCGGCAAGGCCATCGGCGACGGCGACTTCCACGTCCGCGCGCGGCTCCGCATCCTGCGGCTCGCGCGGAGCGCGGTCACCTTCTGCTCGGGGGGCCGCAACCACTTCGGCTTCGAGGGCGCCCACGGCAAGCTGTTCCTCACCGGCCCGATGTTCGGCGCCCGCGGCAAGGCCATCGGCGACCCCGCCGCGTTCCTCGCAGACGGCCGCTGGTTCGTCTTCGAGGTCGTCCGCACGGGCGACCGAGTCCGCTACCTCATCGACGGGAAGGAGGCCTGGAGAGCCACGTTCGCGGGTGACCGCTTCGGCACCCTCGCGTTCCGACCCTGGAGGAGCACGATGCAGATCAGCGATTTCTCGGCCGAAGGCCAGTTGGCCGACCCGCCGCCGCAGCCCTCGATGCCTCGCGGCTACACCATCCCTACCGTGGACCTCGCGGGCGAGAAGCACCGCCAGGTGGTCGTGGATCGCGAGAAGGGCCAGTACCTCGGCCACCCGACCACGGTGCTGCTCGAGGACGGTAAGACGATGCTCTGCGTCTACCCCAAGGGCCACGGCCGCGGCGCCATCGTCCTCAAGCGCAGCACCGACGCCGGCCTCACCTGGAGCGACCGCCTGCCCACCCCCGAGAACTGGGCCACGTCGCTCGAAGTGCCGACCCTCTATCCCGTCGTCGATCCCAAGGGCGTCAAGCGCCTCGTCATGTTCTCGGGGCTCTACCCGATCCGGATGGCGGTCTCCGAGGATGACGGCAGGACGTGGACG
>CBFDBL010000536.1:0-4932 GCA_965603035.1 uncultured bacterium | reverse complement strand
TGGGCCACGTTCTGCCAGCGGCCGCGTGCCGGCGCGGGACGCGCCTGGCCGCGTTCTGCGAAGGCGATGCTCCGGCTCGCCCGTCGAGTCAGGCCGACTGGCAAGCGGCGAAGACGCCGCCTTCGCCGCTTGCCGCGCCGCACCCCTTGCGGCCGACAGCCCGCATGCCCTTCGCAAAAGGCGACGGGAGCCACCGGCGAGCGGAGCCGCGGCCCGGACGGGCACAGGAGCATGTGACAGCCGCCTGTCACCAGCCGCGGCAGGACGCCGCGGAACCGTCACCTCGCGAAACGGCTACGCCGTCAGTGAGCTTGGGGGCGCCGGGGTTCGCAGTCCACAGTGGCCGCTTCCAGCCACGTGCGCGCGCCTGGCCGTCAAGGCCTGGCGCCACTCGAGCCTTGCATTGCTGATGCAGAGGTCAATAGGTGTGATTCTGATTCAGCCCAGCGAGGGCTCTATACGCGCGCGACAGGCGCGGGCACGCGTTGCGGGGTGCGGCTGGCGGCGAGCGTCGGCCGCTTGTGGTGCGCGGTGGGGCGTCAGAGGCCGAGGTCGGCGGCGACGCCCTGCATCGCCTCGAGCGAGAGGTCGATGAACTCGCCGAGCTCGAGGCCGATGCGCTCGCACTCGCCGATGATCTCGCGACTCACGGCACGGGCGAAGTCCTTCTTCTTCATCCGCTTGCGGACCGACTTGGGCTTGACGCTGGCGAGCTTCTTGTCGGGGTAGACGAGCGCGGTGGCCACGATGAGCCCCGTGATGGTCTCGCCGCAGGCCAGCGCGATGCCGAGCTTCGATTGGCGTGGGATGCCGAGCGCCTCGGCGTTGTGCTCGCGGATCGCCTGGAGCGCGTGGTCGGGCAGGCCCTTGTCGGCGAGGAGCTGGCAGGTGACCAGGGTGTGCTCGGCGGGCGCGTCCTTGGTCTGCTCGAAGTCGAGGTCGTGGATGAGGCCGACCGTGCCCCAGAGTTCTTCGTCCTCGTCGAGTCGTCGCGCGAGGGCGCGGAGGATGGCCTCGGTCGCCAGGCAGTGCTTGCGCAGGTTCTCGGCCTGGACGTGCTCGCACAGCAGTGCGTGGGCTTCGTCGCGCGTCAGCATGGGCGGTCTCCTCTCCAGTGGCTTGGTGCCAGGATAGCCATTGCGGCGGGCCGAGTCAACAAGCGGCCCTCGCCGCCTCTGCCAGATTGCAATCGCGGTGCCCGCTGCTATAATGGGCGCTGGCAGCTCGGGAGCACGGGATGGTTCACCTCAAGGTCGAGACGGCGGAGCACGCGCAAGAGGTGGAGACGGACGAGGCGGCGGTCTCGATCGGCCGCGCGTCGCGCAACACCGTGCGCATCGCCGACGACCAGTCGTCGCGCCAGCACTGCCGCCTCGAGCGGCTGGACGACGGGTCGTGGAAGCTCGTGGATCTGGCGAGCCGCAACGGCACCTACCTCAACGACAAGCTCGTGGACGAGGCGCCGCTCCACCACGGCGACCGCGTGCGCATCGGCTCCACGACCATCACCTTCGAGCTGCCCGAGGCGGAGCAGGCCGCCGCCGGGCCCGCCGAGCCGGAGCAGGGGGAGCAGCCCGAGCCCCAGGCGCTCAAGGCCATCAAGCTCGTCTTCGTCGCGGGCTCGAACCGCGGCCGCCGCGTCATCGTCTTCGAGAAGCTCACCACCATCGGCCGACGGCCCAGCAACGACATCATCATCAGCGACCGCGGCGTCTCCAACCGCCACGCCGAGGTCCGCCGCGGCCCCGACGGCTTCATCCTCGTCGACGAGGGCAGCAGGAATGGCACGTTCCTCAACGGTCGGCTCGTCCTGCGCAACCGCATCGCCCCGGGCGACCAGATCCGCATCGGCAAGACGCTGATCCACGTGCAGGCGGCGGACGCCGAGACGACGGCGCAGATCGCCATCGAGACCGAGGGGGTGGTGCGCGACGAGAGCGGGTTCATCACGGCCGTCGAGGGCCTCGACTCGCCGGCGGCGTGGCCCCGCGCCGCCGGGGTGCTGGTGGCGGCTCTGCTGGTCGCCGGGGCGGTCGTCTACGGATTCCGCGGGCAGATCGGCGCCTGGATCGGGGCGGGGCCTCAGCGAGCGCCCGACCTGCTCCTGCGGCGCGGCAGCTTCGACGGCAGGGAGGCCCGGGAGGCCTGGAAGCCGGACCCCAGCAGCGACAGCCGCTTCGAGAAGGGCGCGCTCGCCCTCCAGCTCCCGTCGCGTGGCCCGATGGGCGCGCTCGCCGCCTGCGACTACGCCGAGCCGCTCGCCATCGCCCGCGAGAAGCGCTACGTCGTGGCCGGCCGCATCCGCACCGACCGGCTGAGCGGCGGCCTGGCAGGGATCCTGGCGACCTGGGGCGGCGAGGCCGACTGGGCGCCCAACGCCAGCATCCTGCTGCGGCCCGAGCCCGACGGCGACAGCCCCTGGGCCATCGCCGAGCGCACCCTCATCCCACCCCCGTGGGCCGACTCCCTCGATGTGAGCTGCGTCGCCGCCGCCAACAGCGGCGTCGCCCTCTTCGACGACGTCCGCGTCACCGACGCGCACGAGCCCGAGGAGCTGCCGCGGCTGGCCATCGGCCCCCTGCGGCTCGTCATGGACACGCCGGTGCTCTTCTCGCTGTCGCACGACGAGACGTACATTGCCGCGGGGGCCGGCGTGCTGGTGGCCCCTGGGCAGGGGGCGGCGGCGCTGCGGCAGATGCAGGCGCAGGTGGCCAGCGGCTACCCGAAGAAGGGCGAGGGCCGCTACCAGGTACGCTCGCGGGCCGCGCTGCCGCCCCAGGGCATCGAGCTGTTCGTCGAGCAGACCCTGTCGTACCGCCAGGGCGGGCTGCGGCTCGACTACAGGGTCTGGACGGCGAAGGAGGCGCGGGTCGAGTTCGCGGGGCTCGAGCTGCCCTGTCCCGCCGCGGTGCTGAGCCAGGGGGTGGACGTGCGGACGGCGAGCGGCTTCTACCGCTCGGGCCGCGACGAGCGGTCCTTCGTCGCCGAGGACGCCTACGGGCTGACGTGGCATCTCGAGCGTGGCAAGGTGTTCCTGGCCTCGGAGGAGGCGCTGACGGTCGAGGGCCGGACGGAGGGTGCCCGTGGTGTGGTGCGTATCGGGCGCCGCGACGTGTCGCTGCGGACGGCTCCGCTGACGGTGGCCTTCACGGTGCGGGGGACGACGCCGGAGGAGGAGCGGAAGGTGGTGAGCCGTCTGGTGGCCGCGGAGCGTGCGGCCCGGCAGGGCCGCTACGGGGAGGCGCTCGGGCGCTACCAGGAGATCGCGAAGCTCTACCCGCATCGTCGGGCGACGTCGGAGACGGCGCGCAGGCAGCTCGCGGTGCTGCGGCGCGAGGCGGTGGACCGGCTGTCGGCGGCGACGCGCCTGCTGGCGCGTGCGGAGCTGACAGGGGAGGGCCGCGACTTCGACGCGGCGCGCGCCGGCCTCGAGCCGCTGGTCGCGGGGCTCCAGGGCACCCCGCACGCCCCGACGATCGCCGAGGCCGTCGCGCGGTGCGGCAAGGGCAGGGAGCAGGCCGAGCGCCGGCGCCTCGAGGGCGAGGCGCGGCTCCTGCTCTCCGGCGCCCGCGAGCAGCACGCGAGCGCGCAGCCCCACATCGCGCGGCTCTACTGCCGCGAGCTGCTCGCCCGCTACCCCGACACCGACGCGGCCGGCGACGCCCGCGCGCTCCTCGAGGAGCGCGACCAGCCGCCGCCGCCGAAGCCAGCCGTCCCGCCCGCGCCGAAGGCCGGGCCGACCGACGCCGCGCCGCCGAAGGCGACGCCGCCGCGCTGAAATGTCGATCGCCGAGCGACCCGCCCGAGCGAGGCGCCCGGCGCTCGTGGTCCCTCTCGGGTGCTCTGCGTTCCCATAGAAAGCTGCGATGCCCAGAATCAAGGCCATCCTGTTCGATCTCGACGACACGCTGTTCGACTGCTGCGGCCTGCTGGTGGAGGTGGCGCGCCGGCGCGCGGCGCGTGCGATGGTGGCTGCGGGTCTGCCGTGCACGGAGGAGGAGGCCTACGAGGAGCAGATTCGGCTCGGGGAGCAGCACGGCCCGCGCTACAACGTGTTCGACGCCATGGCCGAGCGCTACGCGATGCCGCCGTCGCTCGCCGAGGCGGCCATGGCGGCCAACAACAGCGACGAGGTGGCCGACATCGAGCCGTTCCCCGACGTGGTCGACACGCTCGAGCGGCTGCGAGCGCAGGGCTACAGGCTGCTGCTGTGCACGATCGGGGTGCCTGCCCGTCAGCAGCGGAAGATCGAGCTGCTGGAGATCGGGCGGTTCTTCGACGAGATCGCCATCGTGGACAGCGAGACGGGTGAGCACCGCGAGGAGTGCTTCCGCGACCTCGTGGCCCGCCACGGGCTCCGGCCCCAGGAGGTGCTCGCCGTCGGGGACCGGATCCAGTCGGAGATCAAGACGGCGAACGGCCTGGGCATGCTCACGGTGCAGATGCTGCACGGTCGCTTCCGCGACCTCGCGCCCAAGAGCGATCTCGAGGAGCCTGACTACAAGATCGAGCGGATCGGCGAGCTCCACAACGTCCTGCGCGTCGTGCACCGGCGGAACAAGGGCGCGGGCGGCGACCCGCGGCTCGTCGCCATCGGCGGCGGCACGGGCCTGCCCATCGTCCTCCAGGGCCTCAGGGGCCTCACCTCCAACCTCACGGCCATCGTGACCGTGACCGACGCCGGCCGCTCGTCGGGGCGCATCCGCGCCGACTTCGGCGTCCTCCCGCCCGGCGACGTGCGCAACTGCCTCGTCGCCCTCTCGGACTCCAGCCAGCTCCTCAACGACCTCTTCCAGTACCGCTACCGCGGCGGCGCGCTCGAGGGCATGAGCTTCGGCAACCTGCTCATCGCGACCGTCGCCAAGATCACCGGCTCGTTCGAGACCGCCGTCCGCGAGACCAGCCGCATCCTCGCCATACAGGGCAAAGTCC
>CBFDBL010000535.1:0-4940 GCA_965603035.1 uncultured bacterium | reverse complement strand
GGTACTGGGGGGTCAGGGCGGCGCGGAGCTGGCGCAGCTCGGCGTTAGGCAGGTTGGTGACGGGTACGGGGACGGGCTTGGGGTTCTGGGCCGTGGGCATGTTCTTGACGCTCGCGTCGCGGGGGTCGGCGACGGGCGGGGCATTGAGGGGCATGGTGAGCGGCTGGCGCCGGCGACCCGTGTCGAAGGCGATGCTGGTGTCGAGGAAGGTATCGGCCTGCTCGGCGGTGACGCCGCGGCGGGCGACGAGCATCCAGTCGAAGGCGGTGTTCCGCACGCCCAGGGCGCGCAGGGGCACGACGATGCGCGCGCGGCGCCGCTCGCAGTGCGCCGAGGCGTCGTTGACACCGGCGCCGGCGTTCGCGTGCTCCCTGCCCGTGCCGCCGACGTCGGTCACAAGCTCGATCGTCGGCGGCGCCCCCGCCATCACGGTGACCCGCACCTTGCGGTCGGGGCCGAAGGGCAGGAAGGGGACGCCGCTGGCCTCGATGCCCGTCTCGACGCGGCGGTCGCAGTCGATGAGCAGGTCGAGCAGCAGCGTGCTCTGGAAGTCGAGCGCGCCCGTGGGCAGGTCGGCGCGGGTGCGGACGTCGAAGACGGCGTTGGGGCCGCTGACGGACGTCGCGACGCTGTCCACCAGCAGGGTCTTGCCGCTCCTGGGCTGGGCGCGGAGCGTGCGCGGCGCGGCCGTGCCCGCGACCTGCTCCACGGCGACCCGGCCCGTCCGCGAGTCGGCCACGCCCTGGTCGGGCACGCGGTCCGTGGTCCGGCCCACGCCGAATTGCCCCTGCTGGAAGAGGGCGAAGTGGAAATGGCCGTCGCTCTCGAGGGCCTGGAGCGGGACGACGAGGGTGACGCTGCGGGCGGTGAACGCGAGGCGGGTGCCGTTGCGGTGCTCGGCGCCGATCGGGACCGACGAGCTCTGGTGGACGCCCGTGAGCCGCACCACCTGGGCCTGGGGCGCCAGCTTGCTGACGTTGTAGGTGATCTGGCGGTCGAAGCCCGGCGAGCCCTTCACGCCCGTCCGCGGGTCGCGGTCAGCGTCGATGCTCAGTGTCCCGCCCACCCCGCTGGCCATGGCGATGACGTCGCTGGCATAGGCGATGTGGAACGTCGCGGTCCCGCCCCGCACGGTCACCGTCACGGCCGCGACGTCGTAGGCCCCGCCGTCGCCGACGCGGTCGCGCACGGTCACGGCGAGCGTGGGCCAGGCGGCGGCGAGCGCCGTTCCGAGCACGGCCAACGCAGTTCTCGGGCGCATGGTGTCACTCCCTTGTTGCACCTCTGTGGGACCCCAGCATCATAGGCGACGCGGCGCCGGGGCGCAATACGGAATCCGTGTCTAACGCCGGTCTCACACGGCCCCCGCCGCTTGGCGTGCTGCCCGGCGTCTGGTATGATCGCCGTTCGTTCAGACACCCTCCGCATCCACGTCTCCAGCGGCCAGGAGCGGCTGAAGGCCGTGCAAGCCCTGGCGCTCGGCGGGGGGGCAGTGACCGCGGCGGCGTCGGTGTGCGAGGTGGGGGCCTGGGAGGACTCAGAACGTGTGTCGAAGGGCGCCAGACCGGGGGAGCCTCGCGCGGTACCCCTTCGCGCTGGCGATGCTGGCGGTCTACGTCGGCGTCGAGGGAGCGGTGGCGGCGACGCGTGCCTGGACGGGCCTGTGGTTCCAGACGTACCCGTGGCCGCCTGTCCGGAACCCATCGCTGTCGCGGGCGGCGAATGCGGGCTACGCGGTGCTGGCAGCGGTGGCCGTGGTGGGGGTGGCGTGGCGTCGGGGGTGGGGGAGCCGACTGCTCGCCGTGGCGTGCTGCGTGCTGTTGGGCATCGGCGTCGCCCTCGTGGCGCCGGTTCTGCTGCTGCACCCCGTGAGGCCGAGCGCGTGGGCCTGGGTGTGGCGGTGCGAGCGCGCGATCGACGTGTCCGTCGTCCCGACGGCCCTTGCGGCGCTGGCGGTGGTCTACCTGTTGAGCGGCGCCGCGCGCGCAGGGTCGGCCGAGGACGAGGCGTGGCGGGGCCGCGGCGCGGTACGGGTGCTGGCAGCGCTGGCGGTGTACGCCATCGCGGCCGGCGCGTTCCAGGCGGCGGGGTCGATGGCCCAGGTCCTGGCTCACGCCATGCCGAACCCCATGAGCCCGGGGCCGGGGCTCCAGGTGCTGTCCGCCGTGGGCGAGCGGCTGCATCACGTGCTCACCATGGGCGTGGGGCTCGCGGCCCTGGCGGGCGGCGTGGGGATCGCGCGGCGCCGGCGCTGGGGGTGCTGGGTGCTGGCTGGCTCGGTGGGGCTGCTCGCGCTGTGGGGCCTCGGCCGCCACGCCGAGGGGTACGCCCGGGTCGCGGCGCGCCAGGGCCTGGGCGATCTGCGCCTGCACTGGCATCTCGTGCACAACGCCCTGGGGGAGCTGGCCCGCTACCTGTTCCTCATCGGCGTCGCGCTCGGCGAGCCGGTACGATCGGCCCTGAGGCGACGCCCGCCGTCCAGCCCGGCCTCATGATGCCCGGCGCCGGCGGCCGGCCGCCTCGCTTGCGGCCCATGGCCGGCCCGCGTATGATCGGGGCAGGTTGGGACCGTGAGTGCGCGGCCCCGTCGCACCGGGGCGCGCGAGGCGTCAGAGCGAAAGGACCGACCAGTGGACATCCGCTTCGACGGCAAGACGGCGATCGTGACGGGCAGCGCGGGCGGGATCGGGCGCTGCATCGCCCGCACCCTCGCGGAGTCGGGCGCCAACGTCACCATCTGCGACATCGACCTCGAGCGAGGCAAGGCGACGGCCAGGGAGATCGAGGCCGACTTCGGCGTCGGCGCGCTCGCCGTCAAATGCAACGTCACCCGCGAGAAGCAGGTCGCCCGCATGGTCGAGCGGACGGTCAGGAAGTTCGGCCGCGTGGACGTGCTGGTCAACAACGCCGGCCTGAGCTACCCCGTCCCGCTCGGCGACATGAGCGAGGCGAAGTGGCGGCCGATGATCGAGGTCAACCTCACCGGCACCATGCTGTGCAGCAAGCACGTCATCGCCCAGCTCCTCGAGCAGGGCGACGGCGGCGCCATCATCAACATCAGCTCGAAGAGCGGCGTGCACGGCTCGCCGCAGATGTCGCACTACTGCGCCACCAAGTTCGGCGTCATCGGCCTCGCGCAGAGCTGGGCGCGCGAGTTCGCCAGGCAGGGCATCCGCGCCTGCTCGGTGCTCCCCGGCAACGTCTTCGAGGGCAGCGGGATCTGGAGCCCCGAGTTCATCAAGAAGACGGCGAAGAAGCTGGGCATCAAGCCCACCGAGGTCCGGGCCTTCTACGACGCCAAGGTCCCGCTCGGCCGCTCCTGCACGCCGCAGGACATCGCGAACGCCGTCGCCTTCCTCGCCTCCGACCAGGCCGCCTACATCACGGGCGTCCACCTGCTGGTGGACGGCGGGCAGGAAATGCGGTAGCGAATTGCCGATTTGCGATTTGCGATTGCCGATTGGCTTCGGGCCAGGGCGCAATCGCAAATGGGCTTCACACCCGCCGCTTGAACAGCTTGCGCCCGAAGACGCGGTCCCACTCCGTCCAGTTATCCTGTGGGTTCTGGTCTCTCAGGAGTGCCTGGTCGAAGGCGCAGAGCTTTGCGTCGAGGTTGTCGAGGTAGTGGAGGGCGATGGCCTCGGCCGTGGCGGGGAGGACGGGCGAGCCGTAGTCGTGCTCGCCGTGGTGGCTGAGGATCAGGTGGCGGAGCTGGTCGAGCAGCTCGGCGGGGAAGCCGTCGAGCGTCCGCGCGCGCTCCTCCACCATCCGCACGCCGAGCGGCAGGTGGCCCACCAGCCCGCCGGCGTCGGTGTAGCGGAAGCCGCGTGCGTAGTCGAGCTCCTCGATCTTCCCGATGTCGTGCAGGATCGCGCCGGCCACCAGCACGTCGCGGTTCAGGTTCGGGTAGCGCCCCGCGACCTCCAGCGCCAGCTCCGTCACGGCCAGCGTGTGCTCGAGCAGGCCGCCCAGCCACGCGTGGTGGATCGCCACCCCGCCAGGGGCCCGGCGGAAGCCCGCCATGAACTCCTTATCGTCGAGGAACGCCGCGAGCAGCGCCCTGAGGTGCGGCCCCTCGATGCCCTCGGCGATCTCGCGCACGCGGGCGACGAGGGCGCCGACGTCCTTCTTCGTCGTGGGCAGGAACTCGCCAAGATCGACCTTGGCGGGGTCGAGCCGCCTGAGGTCGGTCAGCACGAGCTGGAGGCGGCGGCGGTAGGTCTCGCCGTGGGCTTTGACGAGGATGAAGTCGTTCTCGGCGAACGACTCGAAGAGCTCGGGCGTCGCGTCCCACATCTTCGCGGACACGGTGCCCGTGCGGTCCATGAGCTCGAGGTCGAGGAAGAAGGCGCCGTTGCGTTGGGTCCTGAGCTGCTTGGCCTGCACGAGGAAGGCCTGCTGGACCGTGTCGCCCGCCTGGATCTCGTTGACGAACTTGCGCGGCATTGTGTGCCCCCGTGGTCAGATGGCTGCGATGCGGTTGGCGCTCACGGCAGCCGGTCCCCCTCGTTCGGCGGCGCGTCGGGCACGGCGTCCAGCGCTTCGGCGAAGGCGTCGGGGTCGAACGCGGCGGCCGCGGCGCGGAAGAAATCGAGCGTCTCCTGCCGTACGATCTCGTTGGAGAGCGAGGTCACGATGAACTGGTTGAGTGACATCCCCTCGTCCCTCGCCAGCTCTTTGGCCCGCTGGTGGATGGCTTCCGGGAGTCGCACCTGCAATGCCTTCATGAGCGGCCTCTCCTCAGCATCGCGAGGAATCTGCCGAGGCGCATGGGGTCGATGGAGTACGACGCCAACTCTGGCGCGACGAAATGCCGGACGTTGTGGGTGACGATGTACCGTGCCGCTGAGTTTGCCGCGCATATGATACTACCGACCGGAGGAGGCTGTCAAGATCTTCCGGTCACGGATGCCGTCAAGAGAAGTGTGCAATTCCGTCTG
>CBFDBL010000534.1:0-4948 GCA_965603035.1 uncultured bacterium | reverse complement strand
ACGGCCTGGCGCGCCACGGGCGAGATGGTGATGGAGTCGCCCGCGTCCGAGCGCGCGCCGTCGGCCGGTCCCGTCGGCCCGGCCCGCCCGGCGCGGCGTGTCGGCTCGGCCTGGGCGGGGCCGCCGGGTCGGGTGCTGGGGATCTGGAGGTCGCGGATCTCCATGGGGGTCCTCTCCATCACTTCGCGGCCGAGGCGGCCGTCGGGATCTCGGTCGGCTCGATGCTGGCCACGAGCTGGTGGGCGGCGAACTGGTTGAACTGGCGCGGCGAGTGGAGGAGCACCCTCCAGCCGAGGCTGCGCGGCGGCTCCTCGAGCCACAGGTCGTGGTGCTGGCGCATGAGGTACTGGGTGCCGGCGTCGCCGGCGTCGAGGGTGCCCTCGGCGCCCCACAGCACCGCGCCGCTGCGGGTGGCGACGAGCTGGACGCGGAGCCCGAGCACCGGCGGGTTGTAGGGGCGGTAGCGCAGGATCGTGCCGCACACGAGCGCGTCCACCCGCAGGCGGCGGCGCAGCACCGTGAGGGCGTGGACGTCGAGGCAGTGGCCGTCCCACACGCGCAGTTGCCTGGCCAGGGTGGCCTCGGGGCCGTCGGGGGGCAGGACCTCGAAGTGCTGCGCCTTGGCGAGCGCGAGGGAGAAGGCCGCGGTCACCGAGGCCGACGCCACGCGGTCGGCGTGGAGGAAGGGCAGGACGAGCGCGCGCAGCCGCCCGGCCTGTGCGAGCTCGCTGGCGTGGTAGGCCCGGATCTCGGGCAGGACGACGGGCCGCGGCGGGGCGAGGGGCGGCGGCGGGGCGCAGCCGGCCGCGGCGAGGACGACCGCGAGGGGGAGCATCGCGCGGCGGGTCATGGCCGTGCCTCCTGGCTGGGCTGCTGGGGCGGCGGCGGCGCCTTGGCCTCGGTCGGCCCCGTCGGGCGCCGGAGCAGCGCCCTCCGGCGAGCCACCGCGATCTGGAGGGCCACCAGGTCCTGCTGGGCCTTGACGCGCGCGAGCGCGGCCTGGAGCGCCTGCTCTCGGAGGCTGTCGTTCCCGGCGCGGGCCTCGTCGCGCTGTTCGGTGAGCTCGGCGATCTGCGCCGCGGCCTCCTCGGCCCGCCGGGCCCTGGGCTCGAGGCTCGCGATGGTGGCCTTGTCGGCGGCCAGCTCGGCCTTGGCCTTGGCGAGGCCCTCGGTCTTCGCCTTCAGGTCGTCGGAGAGCTCGGCGAGCTGGCGGCGGAACTCCGCGAGCTGGGCCTTGAGGGCGCCCGTGGCCTGGTCGGCGGCGCTGAGCCGCGCCGTGAGCTCGGCCCGCTTGCCCTTGAGCTCCTCGACCTCGGCGGTGGCCTCCTGGAGCCTCTCGAGGACCGCCTTCTCCCCGGCGAGGATGTCGTTGTGGAGGCGGAGCGCGGGCCCCCTGGCCAGCGCGCGGTCGTCGGCGCGCACGGGCGCGGCCCGCACCGGCCCGGCGCCGGGCAGGGCGACGGGCGCCTTGGGCTCGGCGTCGGGGTCGAGCAACGGGCCGAGCGTCTCGGCCAGCGTCGTGCCCTCGGCCGGGCAGGGCACGGGCGTGACGGGCACGCGGCGGGTGCCCTCGGGCGGGGTGTCGTCCCTGGGCTCGGGCACGCACCCGCCGAGCGAGCACACCAGCGTCAGGACCGCGAGAGTGGGCGCGGGGCAGCTCATTTGTGGGACTCCTCGCAGGGCGTCGGCGGCGCGGGCGCGCCGCCCTGGTCGTCGGCCGGGCGCGGCGGCTCGGGCCGGGGCGGGGCAGGCGGCCCGAGGTAGGGGCCGCCGCCGTAGCGTCGGCGGGCCTCCGCTACCAGCCGCAGGAAGCGTCGGCTCTCCATTCTCTGGCGGAAGCTCGGCACGTGTCTCCTCCCTTCACGGCAAGAGTGCATTCCGACGAATGCCAGCAGGCCACCGCCTGCCGCGGGCCGATGAGGGCCGGAAAACGCACTTGCGAAGCGTCGCGAAGCGCGTACAATTCCCGTGCGGACGCACGCATGCGAGAAAGTGGGGTGCCTTGTGCGCGACGACCTTGCGAATGCCCTGCGGAGTCTGTCGGTCGAGGAGCTGCTCGAGGCGCGCCGCTACATCGACCGGCTGCTCGAGGATCTGGCCAGCCGGCCCGGCGCCCAGCGGCCGGCGCCGCAGGGCGTGAGCGAGCGGCGGCGCTTCGACCGCTACTCGGTGAATCTCCAGGTCACCTACTTTCGTCATAGCGCCAAGTCCACCATCGGGCCTGGGGCGCCCGTTCGCGATGCCGTGGTGCGCGACATCTCGCGCGGCGGCATGCGCTTTTTCGCCAGCGAGGCGCTCGAGCCCAGCGAGCTCCTCACCGTCTACCTGCCCGGGGCTCTGGGCGTCCGCAGGCTCTTCGTCGAGGTGCGGCGCGCCGAGCGCCGGGGCAGCCAGTACGAGTGTGCCACGTCGTTCGTCGGCCTCGATCGCGTCCTGGAGGCCCAGAAGGCCGAGGAGGAGCGGGGCGAGGCCGTGCAGGTGCTCGTCGTGTGCGAGCCGTGCCCCGAGCGCGACACCCTGATCGACCTGCTTGTCAAGCAAGGCTACACGGCGCATGTGGCAAACGGCGTGCCAGAGGCGATGGGGATGCTCACGCTTCACCGCTGTTCGCTGGCCCTGGCCGCTGCGCCGCTGTTGCTCGCCGAGGGCGGCGAGCTGCTCCAGGCGCTCGAGCGGCGCTCGAGCGACGTCCTAACTATCGCAATCGTATCGACTTCCGACGTCGACGGCCCTGCCTCCGAGCGCCTGCGCGCCTGCCACGACTTCATCTCGGAGCCCGAGCGGGCCCAGGAGGTGCGGGTGGTGGTCGGCCGGACCTACCGGCGGCTGACGGCCCTGCGCGCCCGTCAGGCATCGTCCGCCGCGACGTGATCTCCTGCAAATCGATCGGTTTCCCGCCCTCGGCCCCCTCCCCCGTCGGCCCGCGGTCGCACGGCCCATCCTCCTTGTGCGCAGCGACTTGCGTCCCTCGCGGTCCGTGGGCACGCGATTTGCTGCACCTGGGGCCACGGACCCCTCGTGGAGGCCACAGGCCGATGAAGCCGTCGCGGAATCAGCTCTGGCGCGAGGTGCTCGACCGCCTGGCCGAGCTCCAGGACGAGGTCAAGCAGGTCGAGGAGCTCGTCCACCGTCGGGCGGTCGAGCCCAAGGGGCCGAGCCCCCATCTGGCCGCGCCCGCGCGCCACTGGGGGCCGCTGGGCGCCGCGCCCCTGCCGGTCACGCCCGAGACGGCGCCGAGGCTCGTGAGCCGGCTCCGCCGCCGGCTCGACGCCGACCCGCTCCACGCCCTCGCCCTGACCTACCCGCCGGGGCTCTTCGCACCCGGCGTCCCGCCGCAGCGGGTCCAGCGCGAGTGCCTCGACCGCCACGCCGTCCACACGGCGCTGCTCGCCATGTACGTGGCCCGCAGCCACGGCTACCGGCCGTCCACCGTCGAGACCATCGGCCTGTGCGCCCTGCTCCACGACGTGGGCATGGAGAGCACCCCGCCCGAGCTGTTCACCAAGCCAGGGCCCCTGACGGGCGGCGAGGTGCGCATCTTCCAGGCACACGCGGCCGAGGGCGCCGAGGTCCTGCGGGCGGACCGCCACATCGACAGCCTGCGGCGCAACGTGGTCGCCGAGGTCGTCGGCCAGCACCACGAGCGGGTGGACGGCAGCGGCTACCCCGAGGGGCTGACGGCGCCGCACATCCACGACTTCGCCTGCCTGGTGGCGCTCGCCGAGGCCTACGAGACGATGGTCACCCCGCGCCCCTACCGCTCGCCCTGCCTGCCCCACGAGGCGATGGAAGCGCTGCTGCTGGAGTCGTTCGGCAAGGCGAGGCGCGCCGCGCGCTTCGACAAGCGGCTCGCCGCGACGTTCGTCCGCGCCCTCTCGCTCTACCCCGTCGGCAGCGGGGTGCGGCTGGACAGCGGCGAGACGGGGCAGGTGGTGGGCCCGAACCCCGGCGACCCGGCGCGCCCCTTCGTGCGCGTGCTGTGGGGGCCGGACGGCGAGCCTTTGGGGCAGCCGCGCGTGATCGACCTGTGCGGGGCACCCGTGGGGGTGGACGCCGCGGTGTCCCTGCCCACGGGCTCGTGAGGGGAGCCGGAGGAGAGCTCAGATGCAGACCGTTCTGATCGTGGAGGATTCGCCGGTGCTGCGGCAGCGTCTCGACGAGGCGCTCGGCCGCGTCGGCTACTTCACCATCCAGGCCGAGACGGCCCAGCAGGCGCTCGGCGTCCTGCGCGCGCTGCACGTGGACCTGCTGCTGACGCGCGAGCGCCTGAGCGACGTCGAGGGCACGGAGCTGGCGGCCATGGCGCGCCATCGCGGCCTCGACGAGCTCGTCGTCGTGGTGCTCGCCGACGATCCGAGGGCGGCGCGGCAGGCCCTCGACGGCGGCGTGGTGGACGCGGTGCTGAGCCGCGGCGCCGACGTCGGCGCCGTCGTCGGCGCCGCGCGCCGCCTGCTGAGGCCCGTCGTCATCAAGTCCCCCCCACCCGCGGCAGCGACGGCCACCTGCGCCCTCTCCCGGGCGTAGACCGCGGCGTGTCCCGCCTGGCGCGCCCGAGGGGGGCGCGCCAGGCGTTTTACCCTCCCCTGCTCCCTCCACCCGGTCCTTCGCTCGCCGTCCGCCGCGTGCACCGCGCCTTGACGGGAGCCCTCGCCTGCACTACGATCCGCGCGGTCGTCCCATGGCCCTTCGCCGATCCGCGGCGCACGATGTGAGGAGAGGCCCATGTCGCTGGCACGCGCGATCTCGCTGGCACTGTGCGCGGGGGCGGCCGCGGCCGCGACCGCGGCGCAGGCCCCCGCCAATCTCATCCCCAACCCCTCGCTCGAGGACGGCAAGGGCGGGAAGCCGGCCGCCTGGGCCACCCACACCTACGCTGGCAAGGCCACCCTCACCTGGGAGGCTACGGGCCACACGGGCACCCGCTCGGTCGCCGTCGCCTCCGCCGCAG
>CBFDBL010000533.1:0-4955 GCA_965603035.1 uncultured bacterium | reverse complement strand
CGACGGAGCGGGCCTTTTCTCGCGCCTGTTGCATGAAGGGAGCAGGCGATGCATCGACATTCGAGCCCCGGCGAGTCGTTCGCGCGGCAGTGGGACAGGACGCGGTGCCCAGGAGCGATGGAGGAGACGAAGCGATGGCGATTGCTGACGACATCCTGGTGATCGGCGGCTCGGGCAGCCCGGAGCTGACGCGGCGGATCTGCGACGAGCTGGGCGTGCCGCAGGGACGCGCCGAGGTGCGGCGCTTCCCCGAGGGCAACCTCTTCGTCCGCGTGCTGGAGAACGCGCGGGGGCGCGAGGTATTCGTCGTCCAGTCCGTCGCGTTCCGCCCCAACGACAGCTTCCTGGAGCTGGTCTTCTGGCTGGACGCTCTGAAGCGTGCGAGCGCGGCGAGCGTGACGGCGGTGGTGCCCTACTTCAGCTACGCGAAGGGCGACAAGAAGGACGAGCCGCGGGTGTCGATCCGCGCGCGGGTGTGCGCCGACACCCTGGAGGTCGCGGGCGCCGACCGCGTGGTGGCGATGGACCTGCACGCGCCGCAGATCCAGGGCTTCTTCCGCGTGCCCGTGGACCATCTCTACGCGCTGCCGGCGCTCTGCGACGCGCTGCGGGCGCTGGCGTTGAGCGACGTGGTGGTCGTCTCGCCGGACGCGGGGTTTGCGGAGCAGGCGCGGAAGTACGCCCGCGTGCTCGACGCCCCCATGGCCATCGCAGACAAGGAGCGCCTCGACCACGAGGGCTCCCTCATCGTCCGCGAGATCATCGGCCATGTCCGCGGCCGGGCGGCCGTCATCGTGGACGACTTCACCATCACGGCCGGCACGCTGGCCAAGGTGGCGGAGAAGCTCGTCGAGAAGGGCGCGACCCGCGTCGTCGCCGCGGTCAGCCACGGCCTCCTGTGCGGGAGCGCCAGGGAGCAGCTCGACGCCAGCCCGCTCGAGCGGCTGCTGGTGACCGACACGGTCGAGGGCGGGCCGAGGCCCCTGTCGGCGAAGGTCGAGGTCGTCTCCGTCGCGCCGCTCTTCGCCGAGGCCATCCGCCGCATCCACCGCCGCGAGAGCGTCAGCGTCCTCTTCGAGTTCTGAACGCACGGGGCCTTGGGGCGCCCGTCGAAGCCTCGCCCTGGCTGCGGCGCCCCAACGCCCTTGATTTCGCCTTGACCCGCTGGGCGCGGGACGGTAGGATAGCGGGCCCGACAGGCACTTCCCCCTTCCCGTCGCACGATGCCCATGCCGCTCGTCAAGCAGTGGCTGCTGACCGTCGCGGTGCTCGCCGTGGTGGGCGTGCCGCTGTTCGGCCTGCCGCTGCTCGTCGTGGTGCCGAACTGGTGGATCGCGCGCGCCGCGCGGCCCGCCATCAAGGCCGCCGACGCGCTGCCCGAGTGCCAGGTCGCCATCGTGCTCGGCGCCGGCGTCCGGCCCGACGGCTCGCCCTCCCCCACCCTCACCGACCGCCTCGAGACCGGCATCGAGCTCTACCGCGCGGGGCTCGTCGCGAAGCTGCTGCTCAGCGGCGACCACGGCCAGCACACCTACGACGAGGCCAACGCCATGCGCCGATACGTCCTCGAGGCGGGCGTCCCCAAGCACGACGTCTTCCTCGACCACGCCGGCTTCCGCACCTACGACACCCTGTACCGCGCCCGCGACGTCTTCGGGGTCGAGCGCTGCATCGTCGTCACCCAGCGTTTCCATCTCGCGCGGGCGGTCTACACGGCGCGGGTGCTCGGCCTCGAGGCCTGGGGCTGCGCGGCCGACCGCCGCCGCTATGCCGCCGCCCGCCGCAACGCGGTCCGCGAGGCGCTCGCGCGGGTCCGCGCCTTCCTCGACCTTCACGTCCGCAAGGCCCGCCCCCGCTACCTCGGCCCCACCATCCCGATCACCGGCGACGGCCGCGCGACCTGGGACGAGCTCCCGTGACCCCGCGCCCGGCCGCCAGCGAGCATCCCGCTACACTCGCTGCCCGCCACGGGCTTGCCAGAGCCCTTCCTGGGCAGATTTGCGAACGAGGTGTCCTGGGTCGCGCAAGGCCCTGGGGGGCGGAGAAAGGGCCTTTACGCGTGTCGGATATTTCGGACTCCCAAGTCCTTGACTGCCAGATAGTTACGGTGCCAAACCCGCCGCGGCAGCCGCGCGAGGCCAGGAGGCGGACTTGATCCGCCGGCCCGGCGCCGATACCATAGGGGCTCCGAAGGTCCCCACGACACCCACGAGCCGCCGAAGCCTGCCTATGCACCAGCAGCCCACCGCATCGCGAGACGCCATCGCTCGCCCCGGCGAGGATATCCTGGCGGAGCAATCCGTCACGATCGCGGCCGGCCTCGCCGACGCAGAGGCCCGGCGGCGGCGCGCGCGCTACGGGCCGAACCTGCTGGCGGAGTTCCAGCCCGAGAGCGCGTGGCGGATCCTCGCCAACCAGTTCCAGAACCTGGTGGTGGGTCTGCTGGTGGCGGCGTCGGTCGTGTCGTTCGCGTTCGGCGAGTGGCTCGAGGGGATCGCGATCGGCGTGGTGCTGGCGATCAACGCGGGGCTGGGGTTCCTCACCGAGATCCGAGCGGTGCGGTCGATGGAGGCGCTGCGGCGGCTGGGCTCGATGAGCGCGAAGGTGCGGCGCGACGGGGAGCTGCGCGAGGTGCCCGCCGAGGAGCTGGTGCCTGGCGACATCGTGTGCCTCGAGGGCGGCGACGTGGTGGCTGCCGACGTGCGGCTGCTGCGGGCGTCGAAGCTCCAGGCCGACGAGTCGACCCTCACCGGCGAGTCGCTGCCCGTGGACAAGCACGCCGAGCCGGTCGCGGCCGACGCGCCGCTGGCCGAGTGCGCGAACCTGTTGTTCCGGGGCACGTCGGTGACCCGCGGCTCGGCCGAGGGCGTCGTGGTAGCGACGGGGATGGCGACGGAGCTGGGCCGCATCGCCTCGCTCGCCGCGAGCGCCGGCGAGGGCAGCTCGCCGCTCGAGGAGCGGCTCGGCGCGCTCGGCCGCAAGCTCATCGGGGTGACCCTGGGCATCGCGGCCGTCGTGGCCGTCGGCGGCATCCTGGGCGGCAAGAAGCCCTTCCTGATGATCGAGACGGGCATCGCGCTCGCCATCGCGACCATCCCCGAGGGCCTGCCCATCGTCGCCACCATCGCGCTCGCCCGCGGCATGTGGCGCATGGCCCGGCGCAACGCGCTCATCAACCGGCTCTCCGCCGTCGAGACACTCGGCGCCACCCGCATCATCTGCACCGACAAGACCGGCACCCTCACCGAGAACAAGATGACGGTGACCCAGATCGTCACCGACGCCGGCGAGATCGCGCTGGCCGGCAGCCGCTTCAGCCGCGACGGCCAGCCGCTCGACCCCGGCGAGCGGTGCCTGCGCGCCGTGCTCGAGGTGGCCGTGCTGTGCAACAACGCCGCGCTCCGGGACGACGGCCAGGTCGTCGGCGACCCGATGGAGACCGCGCTCCTGGTAGCGGGCGCCCGCGGCGGGCTCGAGCAGGCGGCGCTCGCCGAGCGGCTGCCCGAGCTGCGCGAGGAGGCCTTCGACTCCGACATCAAGATGATGGCCACCTGGCACCGCGACGGCGAGCGGGTGCGCGTGGCGGTGAAGGGCGCGCCCGAGCCCGTCCTCGCCGCCTGCTCCCGCATCCTCGGCGCCGACGGCGACCATGAGCTGACCGACGCCGCGCGCCAGCAGTGGCTCGAGCGCAACCGCCAGAAGGCCGAGGAGGGCCTGCGCGTCCTCGCCTTCGCCGAGAAGACGGTCGAGGGCCCCGACGCCGCGCCCTACGAGGGCCTGACGTTCCTCGGGCTGGTCGGGCTCGTGGACCCGCCGCGGGCCGACGTCCGCGACGCCATCGCCACGTGCAAGGCCGCCGGCATCCGCGTCGTCATGATCACCGGCGACCAGCCCGTCACCGCGCGCAACGTCGCACTCGCCGTCGGCCTGACCGACCAGCCCGACGAGGACGTCATCGAGGGCTCCGAGCTCAAGAGCCCCGACGCCCTCCACGCCGACGAGCGCGAGCGCATCCTCTGGGCCTCCATCTTCGCACGCGTCAGCCCCGAGCAGAAGCTCGACCTCGTGACCCTCCACCAGCAGGCCGGCCACATCGTCGCCATGACCGGCGACGGGGTGAACGACGCGCCCGCGCTCAAGAAAGCCGAGATCGGCGTCGCCATGGGCCTGCGCGGCACCCAGGTGGCCCGCGAGGCCGCCGACATGGTGCTCCGCGACGACGCCTTCGCCAGCATCGTCGCCGCCGTCGCGCAGGGCCGGGTCATCTTCGACAACATCCGCAAGTTCGTCCTCTACCTCATCTCGTGCAACGTCAGCGAGGTCGCCATCGTCGGGCTCGGCTCCCTGCTCAGCGAGAAGCTCCCCCTGCTCCCGCTACAGATCCTGCTGCTGAACTTCGTGACCGACGTGTTCCCCGCACTCGCGCTCGGCGTGAGCGAGGGCGACCCCGCCGTCATGCGCCGCAAGCCCCGCGACCCCGCCGAGCCCATCCTCGCGCCCCGCCACTGGCGCGCCGCCGTCTACTACGGCCTGCTCATGACCGCCTCCGTCCTCGGCGTCTTCGCCGTCGCCATGGCCATGGGCATGGGCTACGACCGCGCCGTGACCGTCTCGTTCCTCACCCTCGCCTTCAACCAGCTCTTCCACGTCTTCAACATGCGCGACCGTCGCTCCGGCCTGTTCCGCAACGAGGTGACCTGCAACCGCTGGGTCTGGGGCGCGCTGGCGCTCTGCGCGGCCATGCTCGTCGCCATCGTGCACATCGCCCCGCTCGCCCGCATCCTGCACGTCGTGCCGCTCGGCCCCCGCGGCTGGGCCATGGTGCTCGCGGCCAGCCTCGTGCCGCTGCTCGTCGGCCAGCTCGCCAAGCTCGTCCGCGCCCGCCTCGACTGACCCCTCCCGCTAGCCCGCATTTCTCACCAGCTTTCGCCGCCAGCGGCCGCCTTTCGCCCCAG
>CBFDBL010000532.1:0-4957 GCA_965603035.1 uncultured bacterium | reverse complement strand
GGCCGTTCTCCCGTCCACCCATCCGCTCATCCATCCATCCACCCATCCATCCGGCCACCGGTCGGCTCACCCGATCGTGCGCCCTCACAGCGTCGGGCGGTTGTAGATGCGCTCGACCGTCGCGCCGGTGTAGTAGTGCTCGAGGATCTCGGTCGCCGAGTAGCCCGCGTCGGCCATGCCCTTGGCCCCCCACTGGCAGAGGCCGACCCCGTGGCCCCAGCCGCGGCCGCGCAGCGCGACGGCGTCGCCCCGATCGCGGGCCTCGAACCACGTGCTCGGCAGCACCCGCGTGCCGAGCGCGGCGCGGAGCCTGCTGGCCGAGAGCGCGCGGCGCCTGCCGTCGGCGCCCTCGACGGCCACCTCGCGCGCGCGGCCCGACTTCGTCCGCGAGAGCACCTCGAGCGAGGCCCCCCCACCGAGCGCCACGCCGTCGCGCCGCAGCGCCGCCGCGAGCTCGGCCTTCGACAGGTCGCGCTCCCAGCGGTAGTGCTTCGAGCCCTGGCAGTGGTCGCAGCGCACGCCCGAGAGCGGCAGCAGCGGGCCGTCCGGGAAGTAGTCCTCGACCGCCTCGGTGTGGCCGCCGCACGTCGAGTGGTAGTAGCAGCGGAACAGCTTCATCTGGTAGAGCAGCACCACCCCGGCCGTGCGGTCCACGGCGGCCCGCAGCCTGGGGTCCTCGCGTGCCACGCCCTGGTAGCTCTGGTCCTTGACGCTGCCGTGGAGGTCGAAGGGCTGGTCGCTGCGGTCGATCATGCGCCAGAGCGCGTAGGTGCGCGCCGCGACGGCCTGCGCGTCGAGCGCCGCCGCCGGCCAGCCGGCATAGGCCTCGCTGCCGAGCACGCTGTAGAGGTAGCTGTCGAGCGGCAGGCGGTTCACCACGGTCAGTGCGTCGTCGGCGTCGCGTCGGATGAGCAGCTCGCCGCGGTAGGGCCGCCCGTTGACGACGAGGGCGGCGTCGCGCACGGTGGTGATGCGGATCGCCGTGTGGGCGAGGGAGTGTTCGCCAAGGCGCAGGCCGCGGTCGGTCGGGCGGACGGCGGTCTCGGGCAGCGACTGGTGCCTGCCCTCGGCGAGGGCGGCCGCGCCGTCGGCGGCTGGCCAGATGGTGTAGGGGGCCGTGGTGCCGATGGTGACGCTGGGCTGGCGGTCGAGCAGCAGGACTCGCACGGGGCGCGCGGCGACCTGGCGGAAGGCGGCGCGGAGGGCCGTCGCGTGGCTGCGCGTGCCGTCGGGCTTGCGGCGGATGCACGAGAAGGGGAGCGCGACGGCGAGGACGAGCAGCGTCGCGGCGAGGGTGCCGAGGAGTCGGCGCTTCGCTTTGCTCATGCGTCGTGGCATGGGTCGGTGGCCTGGTCCTGGGGGCTCTGGGGGCGGTAGAGGTGGCGGGTCGTGTGCTCGTATCGCTCGTGCTCGCTGAAGATGCAGCCGCAGTATTGCTGGCGATAGAGGTTGCGGCGGCGCGCCTCGGCGAGGCCGGCGTCGTGTCGGTCGCGGTAGTCGGAGTCGTCGAAGGTCACGCCGTGGCGGTCGGCGGCGTCGCGGCCGAGCTGGCAGAGGGCGTCGCGGTCCTGCTGGGGGCTGACGAGCATGGTGGAGGTGAAGACGGGGAACCCGCGCGCCGCGGCACAGGCGGCGGCGGCCTCGAGCCGCATGGCGTAGCAGGCCCGGCAGCGCTCGGGGCGCTGGCGGTGGGTGCCGATGGCGTCGAGGAAGGGGTCGAGGCCGTATCGGCCGTCGGCGATGACGGGGAAGCGGCCCTGGTCGGCCATCACGAGGAACGCCTTGAGGCGGCGACGGAACTCGATGAGCGGGTGGATGTTGGGGTTGTAGAAGAAGGCCGTGAAGGGGCCGCTGCGGGCTTCGAGGGGCTCGAGCAGGGCGCACAGGCACGGCGCGCAACAGGTGTGGACGAGGATGGGATCACTGGCCATCGTCGGCGGTCAGGGCCTCGTCGCCCTCGACCTCGGCTCCCTCCTCCTCTTCCCCCTCCTCGGGCTCGGGCTCCGGGAGCGAGAGGCCGTAGCGTGCGAGCTTCTCGGTGACCTCGGCCAGCGAGGTGCGGCCGAAGTTGCGGCTGGCGAGCAGGTCGTCGGCGGTGTGCTCGCAGAGCTGGCCGAGGGTCGCGATGCCCAGGCGCTCCATGCACTTGCGGCTGCGCAGCGAGAGGTCGAGATCGGCGATCGGCGTCTGGAGCGCCTCCTCGTTCGGCGGCACCGTGGGCAGGACACCGCCCAGCGGCGCGGCCACGAGCGGCTGCTCGGCGGCCTCCTCCCGGCCCATGCCGAGACGCAGCCCGCGCGCCGTGAGCATCTCCTTGATCTCCTGGAGCGACGTCTCGCCGAAGTTCTTCGACCCCAGAAGCTCCTCCTCCGTGTGGTGCACCAGGTCGCCCACGCTCACGATGTTCATCCGCTGGAGGCAGTTGCGCACCCGGACGGAGAGCTCGAAGTCGGTGACGGGGATGGCGAGGAGCTGGGACTTGCGCTCGAGCTCGCGCTGGCGGTCCTCGTCGTAGACCATGTCCATCGAGGCGTGTGCGTCCCTGAGGTACATGCGCGCCCTGTGGTGGGTCGGGTCGCTGCGCAGGACGCGGCGGTAGCATTCGATGGCCTTGGCGTAGTCGCGGCGGTCCTCGTAGAGGACGCCGAGGTTGATGAGTGCGTTGAAGTAGGTGACCGAGCCGGTGGCGACGGCGGCGTAGTGCTCGAGGGCGCGGTCGAGGTCGCCGCGTCGGGCGAAGCTGAGGCCGAGTCGGAAGGTGGCGCGGTCGTAGCCGGGGTCGGCCTCGAGGGCCTTCTCGTAGGCGGCGACGGCGTCGTCGTAGCGGCCGGTGAGGTCGCAGCACAGGCCGGTGAGGTAGTGGAGGGCGGGGTCGTCGGGATGGTCGCTGGCCAGGGCTCGAACGGCCTCGAGGGCGTCGTCGGGCCGTCCCTCCTTGGCGATGGCCTCGGCGTGGCCTAGCTGGGCGAGGTAGCGGACGGCGGCCTTGCCCTTCTGAGCTCGGCCGAAGGCCTCGGCGGCGCGTGCGTTGAGGCCCGCGTCGAGATAGCAGCGGCCGACCAGGTAGTCGGCCTCGGGCCGCGAGACGTCGGCCAGGTGGGCGATCGCCTCCTCGAGCCGGCCCAGCGCCCAGAGGCCCCCGCCGACGAGGAACGCCGCGTCCTGCTCGGGCAGCGTCTCGCCGTCCACGGCGGGGTTCTCCATCAGCTCGATGACCAGGCTCTCGAGCCTGCGGCGCTGCTGGGACGACTCGGCCTGGGCGCGTCGCAGGCCCACGAGCGCCGTCATGTCGGCGCCGCCGCCCCGCAGGACGGCCTGAATGTCGGTGGTCTCGGGCATAGCGATCCCGTCCCCTTGCTGAGAGGGTGGATGGCTCGAAAAGCCGTGTAGAGCATACAATTATAGCATTGGCCCTTGAGATTGCAAGTGGAAAAAGCGCCCGCGCGCCGCGCGAAACCCTTGACTTTTGCTCCCGAAGTCCTCACAATGTCCCAACTTAGTTCCCGTCCAGCCCCTAGCGCCTCGGGCGCGTGGGGCAATGTCGTGCCACCCTGGCAAAGGAGGAGAAGCTCTTGGCCCCCGACGTCAAGACCGTGCTGACCGAGAAAGATCTGCCCTCGGCCTGGTACAACATCCTGCCCGATCTCCCCGAGCCGCCGGTCCCGCCGCTGCATCCCGGGACCTTGCAGCCGATCAGCCCCGACGACCTGGCGCCCCTCTTCCCGATGGGCCTCATCGAGCAAGAGGCCTCCATGGCGCCGTGGATCGACATCCCGGGCGAGGTGCTCGACATCCTCAAGCTCTGGCGGCCCACGCCGCTCCACAGGGCGAGCCGCCTCGAGAAGGCCCTCGACACCCCGGCCCGCATCTACTTCAAGAACGAGAGCGTCAGCCCGCCAGGCAGCCACAAGCCCAACACGGCCGTCGCCCAGGCCTACTACAACAAGAAAGAGGGCGTCCGCAGCATCGTCACCGAGACCGGCGCCGGGCAGTGGGGCAGCGCCCTGTCCTTCGCCTGCAAGCTGCTCGACCTCGAGTGCCTGGTCTACATGGTCCGGGTCAGCTACGAGCAGAAGCCGTACCGCAAGCTCATGATGCAGACCTGGGGCGCCGACATCCTGCCGAGCCCGACCGACACGACGAACGCGGGGCGCGCCATCCTCGCCGAGGACCCCGACTGCCCGGGCAGCCTGGGCATCGCCATCAGCGAGGCCATCGAGATCGCCGCCACCCGCGACGACACCAAGTACTCGCTGGGCAGCGTGCTCAACCACGTCCTGCTCCACCAGACCGTCGTCGGCCTCGAGACCAAGGCCCAGCTCGACAAGATCGGCGAGGAGCCCGATGTGCTCGTCGGCTGCGTCGGCGGGGGGAGCAACTACGCCGGCTTCTGCTTCCCCTTCTACCCCGACAAGTTCTCCGGCAAGCGCGACATCCGCTTCGTCGCCGTCGAGCCCACCGCCTGTCCGACCATGACCCGCGGCGAGTACCGCTACGACTTCGGCGACACGGCCAAGACGACGCCACTGCTCATGATGCACACCCTCGGCCACGGGTTCATCCCGCCCAAGATCCACTCGGGCGGCCTGCGCTACCACGGGATGGCCCCGCTCATCAGCCTGCTGGTCAACGGCGGCCACATGGAGCCCGTCGCCTACCACCAGAACCGCGTGTTCGAGGCGGCCATGACCTTCGCCCGCTGCGAGGGCATCATCCCCGCCCCCGAGACCGCGCACGCCATCCGCGCCACCATCGACGAGGCCCTCGCCTGCCGCGAGAGCGGCGAGAGCAAGTGCATCGTCTTCAACCTCAGCGGCCACGGCCACTTCGACCTGGCCGCCTACGAGGCCTACTTCGCCAACCAGCTCGAGGACTACGAGTACCCCGAGGACGCCATCAAGGAGGCCATGAAGGACGTGCCCGTCGTTCAGTGACGACCGGCTGCCGCGGGAATGGG
>CBFDBL010000531.1:0-4964 GCA_965603035.1 uncultured bacterium | reverse complement strand
ACACTTTCGAAAGTGTGGAATCATCGCCGCGGGGCGAGGCACCGAGCTCTGCTCCTTACATCAGGGATGGGTGGATGGAAGGGGAGATCCGCCTCCCCGATCCTGCTTGCCTGATCTTGCGCTCGTCCATCGATTGATCGACTCATCCAACCATCCACGCTGGCACCGGCGCCGCATGGCGCGATCCCAGAGACGCGCGACGGCGCAAGCGCCTGGCGACCGTCTGCCGTTGAAGACCGGCGGAGAACGCGTAGAATGAGGGCGGCGTTACAGATGGGTTCCTGGGGCGGCGGAGGCGGGTGCTTCCGGCACGGCGCGTGCTCCGTGGCCGTAGCCCGATGCCGCGCTCCGGGAATGCCGGGGCCGTGGTTTCCCGGTGATTTGTGTCCAATCGCGGGAGGAATGGTGGAAGAGGCATCGGACAGGGGATGATGGTGGACCGCCATGAGACATTCCTGCGGCTGTTCCTGAAGCACCAGGGGGACGTGCGGGCGTTCATCGGCTCGCTGGTGCGGGATCGGAACGTGCGGGACGACGTGTTCCAGGAGGTGGCTCTGGTCTGCTGGCGGGACTTCGATCGCTACGACCGCAGCCGGTCGTTCGGGGCGTGGGCACGGGGCGTCGCGGCGAACAAGGTGAAGCAGATGTGGGACCGCTCGTCGCGACGGCCCGTGCCCTTCTCGCCCGAGACGGTGGACGCGATCCGCCAGGCCTTCGACCGCTCGGAGGGCGACGTGTCGGCGCGGCTGGACGCGCTGCGTGCGTGCCTGGCGGAGCTGCCGAGGAAGGCGCGCAAGCTGCTGTCGTACCGCTACCGACTGGCGCTGACGCCCCGGGAGATCGCCAACCGCATCGAGGCGACGCGGGACGCGGTGTACAAGTCGCTGGCGCGGACGCGGATGAGGCTCCAGGACTGCATTCGGCGGCGGATGGCGCTGGCCGAGAGAGGCGTGCGATGAACCGCTCGCGCGAGCTGATCCACAAGCACATCGACGGCGTGGCGACGCCTGAGGAGCTGGCGGAGCTCGAGGGGGTCCTGCGCGGGAGCCGCGCGGCGGCGCGCCACCTGGCCGATGCCTGCCGCATCGATGCCTTCCTGGCGGAGCACTTCGCCGAGGAGCAGCGGACGGTGGAGGTGGCGGGGCTCATCGGCGCGGGACGGGGGCGGTCCGCCGCGCCGGCGCCGCAGGAGCGCCGGCGCCGCCGGCTGGCGCTGCCGGCGCTCGCCGCGGCTGCGGCGGTGCTGCTCGCCGTCGGCGTTGCGGCACTGCATCGGCTCGTGCTCCGTGGCGGGGGTGCGAGGCGGTACGAGGTCGTGTCGGGGCAGGTGCTGGTGGACGGCGAGCCGACCCGGTCGGTCGCGGCGGGCTCGCGGTTCGTGGTGCCCGGGACGGCGCGGGTGGTGCTGCGTCTGGCGGACGGGACTCGCGCGGAGCTGGCGCCATCGAGCGAGGTGGTGCTGCGCGGGCGGGGAGCCGACGCGCGCGAGACACTGGAACTTGTGGAAGGGCGTGGGCGCTTCGAGGTGACGGCGGGCGGCGGTCGGTTCTGCGTGGCGACGGCGCTGGGGTCGGTGACGGCGCTGGGGACGGACTTCACGGTGGAGCTGTGGTCGGCTGGTGCGGCTGGCCTGGGAGAGGCGTCGTCGGTGCGCGCGCTGTCGGTCGCGGTGGCGCGGGGGCGGGTCCGCGTGGAGGCGGGAGGCGGGTCGCACGAGCTGGCGAGCGGCGAGAGCCGCGCCTATGCGGAGGGAGTGCGCGACGGCGGCGTGTGTGCGCCGCCGGCTGCCACGGGGCGCGAGGAGCGGCCGCGCGGCGACGGGCCGCCGCCGCTGCCGCTGCCGGCGACGCCGTCGCGGCGGACCGAGGCGAAGAGGCCGCCGACCCCGCCCGCCGTCGTCGTCAAGCTCAAGGCCGGGGAGCCGGCCGACTGGGCGACCGACCCGAGCGATATCCACAACCTGCTCGTGTGGATGGGGCACAAGCTCGACCTCGAGCTCGGCTACGAGGAGAAGACCCTGGACGAGGTGGAGCTCGACGCCGCGCGCCTGCCCATGCTCTACCGCACGGGGCACAACGCGTTCCGCTTCTCCGAGCCCGAGCGCCAGCGGCTGCGCGACTACGTGCTCAACGGCGGCTTCGTGTTTCTCGACGCCTGCTGCGGGCGCAAGGCCTTCGCCGACTCGGTCCGCTCGGAGCTGGCGGCGATCTTCCCGGGGCGGCCGCTGCGCCCGCTGCCGGGCGACCACGCGCTCTACCGCTGCTACTACGACGTGGGGCGGGTGGCCTACACGGCGGGAGCGGGGGTCGCGGGTATGGCCGCGCCGCCGCTCGAGGGCATCGAGGTGGGCTGCCGCACGGCGGTGGTCTTCTCGCCTTACGACCTGAGCTGCGGCTGGGCCATGCACACCCACAAGGGGGCGAGCGGGGTGCGGTGTGCCTACGCGCTGAAGCTGGGCGCCAACCTCATCGCCTACGCGACGGCCACGAAGGCCATGGGCATCTCGCTCGCCGAGAGCCGGGTCTACGTGGACCGCGAGCCGGCGCGCGCCGACAAGTTCCGCATCGGCCAGGTGGTCCACGACGGGCAGTGGAACCCCGATCCCGCCGGCCTCGCCAACCTGCTCGACATCGTCCGCACCAACACCTCCGTCAAGGTCAGCTTCGCCACCCAGCCGCTGCGGCTCGACAGCAAGGAGCTGACGACCTTCCCGTTCCTCTACCTGACGGGGCACGGCGACTTCCGCCTGAGCGCGGGCGAGGTGGCGGCGCTGCGCGCCTACCTCGAGGCGGGCGGCTTCCTGCTCGCCGACGCCTGCTGCGGGCGGAAGGCGTTCGACGCCGCGTTCCGCCGCGAGCTGGCGCGGGTGCTGCCGGAGCAGGGGCTCGCGCCGCTGTCGCCTCGGCACCGGCTCTACTCGATCCACCACAGGATCCGGACGGTGGGCTACACGCCGGCGGCGGTGGGCCGGCGCGGGGGCGCGCCGCTGGGCGCGCCGGCGCTCGAGGGCGTGATGCTGGGCGGGCAGCTCGCCGTGGTGTACAGCCCGCTCGACCTGGGCTGCGGCTGGGAGCTCAAGCCGCACCCCTACGGTGTGGGCTACGCGTGGCGCGACGCGATCCGCCTGGGGGTGAACGTCGTGCTCTACGCGGTATCGCACTGAGCTTGTGGGAAGGAGAGGTTTTCTCGACAGATCGCGCGGAAGGCGCTGGAAGTTCCGGACGGTACCCTTATAATGGGGCGGGTGGGCGCAGGGGTTGCCCGTCGCCCCGCGGAAGGAGGCAGGACATGGGTCGAAGGCACTGTGTGGGGCTCGCGCTGTCGATGGCAGCCCTGGTCGGGATGGCGGCTCAGGCCGCCGGCGTGCGCGACGGCGGCTCGTGTGGCCCGCCGCCGCCGCCGAAGCCGGCGCAGCGCTCGGGCGCCGAGGGCGTGCCGCCCCTGCCGCTGCCAGCCACGCCCATGCGCCGCACCGAGAAGAAGAAGCCGCCGACCCCGCCCGCCGTGGTCGTCAAGATCAAGACCGGCTCGCTCGACGACTGGGCCACCGACCAGAACGACATCAACAACCTGCTCGTGTGGATGCAGCAGAAGCTGAAGATCAACTTCAGCTACGAGGAGAAGCCGCTCAGCGAGGTCAAGCTGGATGCCGCGCGCCTGCCCATGCTCTACCGCACGGGGCACAACGCCTTCGCCTTCAGCGCGGGCGAGCGCCAGCGGCTGCGCGACTACATCCTCAAGGGCGGGTTCATCTACTTCGACGCCTGCTGCGGACGCCAGGGCTTCTGCGACTCGGTCCGCAAGGAGATGGCGAAGATGTTCCCCGAGCGGCCCCTGCGGAAGCTGCCGCCCGACCACCCGCTCTACCGCTGCTACTACGACGTGCCGCTGGTGGGCTACACGCCGTCGACCGGGATCACGGGCATGGCCCCGCCCCCGCTCGAGGGGATCGACATCGGCTGCCGCACGGCCGTCGTCTTCTCGCCCATCGACCTGAGCTGCGGGTGGGACATGCACCAGCACAAGCAGGCCCGGGCCGTGCGCAGCGAGTACGCGCTGAAGATCGGGGCGAACCTCATCGCCTACGCGACCGCGACCAAGGCCATGGGCACCTCGCTCGCCGAGAGCCGCGTCTACACCGACGCCGAGCGCGAGCGGGCCGACAAGTTCCGCATCGGCCAGGTCATGCACGGCGGACAGTGGAACCCCGATCCCGCCGGCCTCTCCACCCTGCTCGACACCGTCAGCTCCAACACCTCGCTCAAGGTCAGCTTCGCCACCCAGCCGCTCAAGCTCAACAGCAGGGAGCTCACCACCTTCCCCTTCATTTACATGACCGGCCACGACGACTTCACCCTCAACGGCGACGAGGTGGCGGCGCTGCGGGCCTACCTGAAGGCCGGCGGCTTCCTCATGGCCGACGCCTGCTGCGGGCGCAAGGCCTTCGACGTTGCCTTCCGCCGCGAGCTGGGCCGGGTGCTTCCCGGCGCGAAGCTCCAGCGCCTGCCCGCCAGCCACGCGCTCTACGGCATCCAGTACAAGATCGCGTCGGTGAACCACAGCCAGGCGGCCGTGGTGCAGCGCAAGCTCCAGAACCCCGGCGCCCCCGCACTCGAGGGCGTCGCGATCAACGGGCAGCTCGCCGTCGTCTACAGCTCGCTCGACCTGGGCTGCGGCTGGGAGCTCAAGCCACACCCCTACGGCGTCGGCTACGAGTCCCGCGACGCCATCAAGCTCGGCGTGAACATCGTCCTGTACGCCGTCTCGCACTGATGGCGCTCGGGGGGAGACCCCCGGACAGCGAGCAGGAACCCTGTCGGCGGCACCCTCGGGCCTCGCCCGAGGGTGCCGCCCATGGGCGAGAGGGAGCCCGCAAGCGGGAATCTGCCTGCGGCCCGGACTACGCGGCAGGTCGCTCGCGGGGAGGGTGATGGCGCTGGCGGCGGCCCCGGTGGCCGGCGCCC
>CBFDBL010000530.1:0-4969 GCA_965603035.1 uncultured bacterium | reverse complement strand
GAAGACGCCCTGCGGCTCGGCCAGAGTCGAAAGGAATCAACATGTCTGTGTGGCTCGCGGACGGCACACCGACATGCTGATTCCTCAGCGCTCGTGCTGAGCCGCCGCGGGGCGCGGGCCGTGAGCAGACACGTGAGACGTGATGCGTGATGCGTGATCAAGACAGGAAGACGACTCCACCGCGCCCCCTCCTCTCACGCATCACGAATCACGCATCACGTATCACGCATCCCCCATCCACCCCGGGACCGCTGGAAGGAGCCATCATGGCCAGCGCCACCTTCAACGACGTGCAGATCGGCGACGCCGAGAACGGCGTGCTCGCGATCCGAGCCGGGAACATCGAGCGCACGGTGCTCGTGGACGAGGTGCTGGGCCTCGACGGCGTGGTGACCCGCGGCCGCGGCGGCGGGCGCCAGACCCTCGTGGTCGAGGCGTGGCGACACTGCGCGACCACCGTCGAGCGGCTCGGCTACCTCGAGGGGCTCATCGCCGCCTTCGGCAGCGGCAAGGCCACGCTCGTCTACACCGGCGACGGCGGCTCGAAGGCCTGGGCCGACTGCCTCGTCGCCTCCGCACGCGAGGACAAGGCCGACGGCGCCCTCGTGCACTTCACCCTCGTCTTCGTCCGCAGCGCGCTGTGAAGAGCGGTTCCAGGTGCTGGGTTCCGGGTTCCGGGGGACCGCAAGGCTCTCTTCTCCGGCGCCCCGGAACCTGGAACCTGGAACCCGGAACCACCTCCCTACGCTCACCCACTCAAGGATCGTGCCCATGTCCCTTGTGCTGACTCACAACGATACGGCCGTGGATCTCGACGCGGCCCGCTGCGAGCTGGGCTCGCTGACACGCTCGTTCCTCGGGCCGTGGACGCTCACGCTGCGGCGGGCCATCGCGTTCGACGAGCCGAGCGACTGGCAGAACGAGGATGCCGTCGTCCTCGAGCGCGACGGCACGGCGCTCTTCGAGGGCCGGATCAAGTCGTCGGAGCGGAGGGCGTCGGCCGCAGGGGAAGGGATCGTCTACACGTGCGTCGGGCTGCGCGAGGCGGCCGACGGGCTGACCTTCCAGCGCGCGATCGACGGCAGCGAGACGGCCCGCGTGGTCTACAACTGCCCGCCCGAGGAGGAGCTCGAGGAGTACGGCTACGCCGTGAGCCCGGGCGAGATGTGGACGGTCGGCGAGATCGTCGCCGACATCCTCGATGCCATGGCCGTCGAGCTCGACGGCATCGTCGGCGACGGCAGCGAGGGCTCGGGCTACGTCCAGAGCGAGCTCGACGCGCTGGCGAGCGTGCCGGGCAAGGTGGTCCTCAACGCGCTGAGCGTGGACGAGGCGCTCCTCGCGGTCCTCCACCACGCGCCCGACTTCGGCTACGCCATCGACCCGGCGGGCCACCGGGCGCGCTTCACCGACTTCCGCACCCTCGCGGCGACCGATGTCGCGGGCGTGGGCGAGGCGGTGCTGAGCCAGCAGCTCGACTTCTTGACCGCGGGCTGCTACTCGGCCTGCACGGTGCAGGGCACCTACGAGCTGATCGACGTCTTCGAGGAGCTGACCCCGGCGTGGGACACTGAGCTGGAGTCGGACTGGACGTCGGACAAGGCCTCGGAGGAGCCCGACACGTATGGCATGGTGTGGCGGCTGTTCGCGACGGGCGAGCCGGTGGCCGAGGGCGGCGTCGTCGTGCCGGAGCGGTTCGTCGGGGGCGGCAGCATCATGGCGATGATCGCCTACAGCCAGCAGGGGCAGCCGCTGCGCGTCTTCACACCCGCGCAGGCCGTCGACGGCACCAAGCTGCTGCTCACCACCATGGCCCGCGAGTGGGACAACGGGGCGAAGGGCCACAAGGTCGCCACCGTCTACGCACGCTTCACCTACCGCAAGGACCGCGTCACGGGACGCTACCCCGCCAGCGGGCACACAGGCACGGCCCACAGCCGCCGCGGCCTGACCCGCGAGCTCTTCCTCATCGAGGAGGAGCGCGGCAGGAAGAGCCTCAAGGGCACCGTGTGGAAGACCCTCGGCACCACCACCTTCGTCGAGCGCTTCGGCCTGTGCCTGCCCGGCGACCTCGAGGGCATGACCGTCGAGTTCAACGGCGACGGCAAGGAGCACACCGTCGTCGCCAACGGCATGGGCTTCGTCGTCCTCGCCGCCGCGCCCGACACCCCGATCCAGGTCGACGACGCCTTCGTCATCACCGCACAGGACGACACCCGCAAGGAGTTCGAGGGCGGCACCCTCTCGATCCTCGAGAAGTACGCCAAGGAGATCCTCGAGCGCGCCATGGACGAGCGATTCGTCGGCGACGTCCCGCTCACCGGGCTCGACTGGAGCCTGGCGCTCGGCCAGAAGATCAGCTTCACCGGCACCCACGACCCGGAGTATGCGAGCCTCGGCGCGACCCTCATCGCCGTCGAGCACGACCTCGCGCACGAGCGCACCGTGCTGTCGCTGACCGGCGACCGCGCGCTCGGCGGCACCGTCACCTGGCAGGAGCTCGACCAGCAGCGGCGACGCGACCGCGCCATCGACGAGATCCGCGTCCAGCTCCGCCGACTCTGGCGCCGACTCCGCAACCGCCGCGCCGCCGAGGGCTCCGACGGCGACGCCCACCACAACGACGAGCAGGGCCCCTACGAGGGCGACGGCACCTGGATCGAGATCCCCGACAACGACAAGACCGTCAGCCACATCGGCCCCGGACCCGTCGACGTCGCCCTCGGCGGCGAGGGCCAGTTCATCGAGTGGATCCAGCTCGACGCACGCGGCCACCTCGTCGATGCCGGCGTCGGCACGTTCTCGTGAGGCGCGATGCGTGACGGGACTCCGGCGGCCCCGTCCCATCGGTCCTATCGGTCCTATAGGTCCTATCCCCCTCGCCAGGAGGCCCCCATGACCGCCCCCCCGTTCCTCAACAGCCTGATCGCCCGCCTCTCGGATCGCTTCGGCCCCGAGGTCCTCGACGCCTCGGCCGCGGTCCACTGCGGCCGCGAGGTCGTCGCGCGCCAGCTCGCCCGGCTGCGCCGCTATCGGCTCGGCACCGTGGTCGAGATCGGCACGCGCCACGGGGTGATGGCCGCGGTGTTCGCGCGCCTCGCCGAGCGCGTCGTGACCATCGACCTCCACGCGTCGCCGCTCGTCGCCGACGTCCTGGCCTGCGCCGGCGCGGCCAACGTCCTGGCGCTGCGCGTGCGGAGCGACGCCGCCAAGGCCCTGCTGCTCGACGGCCTGGACTTCGACCTCGCCTTCATCGACGGCGACCACACCGTCGCGGGCGCGGCCCTCGACTTCGAGCATACCCGCCGCTGCGGTCGCCTGCTCTTCCACGACTACGCCGACCCCGGCTTCCACGGCGTCACCGACTTCGTCGACTCGCTCGACGAGGGCACCGTCATCTGCGACGCCCCCTTCGCCTGGTGGTTCGCACCCGGCGTCGAGCCCTTCGACGGGCGGGTCGGCCCACGCTCGGTTCTCTTCGGCACGCCGCTGTGCATCGGCGTCTGAACGGCTTGCAGCGGCCCGACAGCATGTGGAGGCCGTAGTTCGCCCTGAAGGGCGAGACTCCGAACCACCTGTCGCGCGTTTGGAGTCCACGCCTTCAGGCGTGAGTGGAGCTACCGCAAGTCATCCAGGGACGACACGCTTCGCGGAGGGCAACATGAGAACCTGCCTGGTCAGCCCCCTCGACCGCCGCGGCCCCTGGAGGCGGCCGGAGTACGGCACCGGCTCCTGGCCGCTCGCGCTCGGCGGCGACCTGTGGCCCTACGACGCCGACCCCGCGCCGCTCGCCGACTACGACTGCCTGCTGCTCCACGTGGACTGGGCGCACTACGGCCGCATCGCGGCGCTCCTCGACCGCTACGCGGCCAAGCCCATCGTCCTGATGCTGACCTGCGACGCCATGTTCATCGACCCGCAGGGCTTCTTCCCAGGCTTCCGCACCCCGCTCGGGGCCCTGATGGACCGCGCGGCGCTCGTCGTCTCGGAGACCCAGGAGGACCGCTTCTTCCAGGCCATGACCGCCACGCGGGTCGTGCACTTGCCCCTGCCCGTGCCGCTCGCCGCGATGCGCGCGGCCAGGCAAGCCGCGGGGGATGGCCCGCGGGTCTACCTCGGCGCCGGCTTCCGGGCGAAGAAGAACGGCGTAGCGACGGCGATGGCGCTGCGGCGGCTTCGCGCGCGGGTGCCTGGCGTGCGAGGCGTGGTATTCGTCGAGGAGCCCGCGGCGGAGGCCGAGGCGTATCGGGCCTGGGGCATCGAGGGCGTCCAGGCGCGGCCCGCCTGCGAGCAGTCGGCGCTCTGGCCGCACGCCGCGGCCTGCGACCTGGCGCTGCACCTCGACTATCGCCGCACCGTCGGCCGCTTCAGCGGCGAGTGCGCCGCGCTCGGCGTGCCCTGCATCAGCACGGCCGGCGCCACCATGCAGCGCGCCTGTTTCCCCGACCTGCTCGTCGAGCCGTGGGACGTCGAGCGCGCCGCCGCGCTCGCCCACCGCCTGCTCGAGGATCCCGGCTTTCGCCGGAGGCAGATCGCCCGCGCCGCCTGCGCGATCGAGCGCTTCGCGCTCGCGCCCATGGCCGCGCGGCTTCGCAGGGAGCTCGCTTCCCTTGTCCGATAGGACCTATAGGACCGATAGGACCTATAGGAACCGCCCAGGAAGGCCGGCGGCCGGCTCCGTGTCCCATTTGTCTCTGTCCCCTCTTCTCCGGTGGCCCTGTGGCCTCAGGCCCCTCACCCCGGCCCTCTCCCGACGGAAGAGGGCCGGGGTGAGGCACAGTCGCGCCGAGTCCCCTCTCCCCGCGGGAGAGGGTTAGGGTGAGGGGCGAGCCGGGGCAGCCCCCCGCCGCGGTGGCCCTGCGCCCCGCGGCCCCGGACTCAGGACATCGTACCTGTCCCGAATGACGTGGAGATAAGGCGTTCGCCGTCCTGTTGGTCCACCCTCGGGTCGTTGAGCCAGCCCCGCAGG
>CBFDBL010000529.1:0-5008 GCA_965603035.1 uncultured bacterium | reverse complement strand
GCCAGGCTCGACGGCGAGCGCCCTGGCGAGCACGCGGTCCACCGCCCTGGGCACGCCGCGGGCGAGCGCGCTCGCGGGCTTGAAGCGGCCCAGCGGCAGCTCGCCCGCGAGCATCTCGTAGAGCGTGACGCCGAGCGCGAAGAGGTCGGCGCGGTGGTCCACGTTGGCGGCGTCGCGGGTCTGCTCGGGCGCCATGTAGTGGGCGGAGCCCATGCGGCGGTGGGACTTGGTGATGCGCTCGTGGTCGGGGTCGGCGGCGTCGAGGATGCGCGCGATGCCGAAGTCGCCGAGCTTGGCGATGCCGCCGCGGGCGATCAGGATGTTCTCGGGCTTGATGTCGCGGTGCAGCACGCCGGCGCGGTGAGCGGCCTCGAGGCCGTCGGCCACCTGCTCGACGATGGCGACGGCCTCGTCGAGCGGCAGCCGGCCCTCGCGGCGCAGGCGGCGCCGCAGGCTCTCGCCGTCCACGTACTCGAGGACGAAGTAGTAGGTGTCGTCCTCGCATCCCTTGTGGAGGATGTGGACGATGTGGGGGTGGGAGAGCTGCGAGAGCGCCGAGGCCTCCTGGTTGAAGCGCTCGACGAAGTGCGGCCGGCGCGCGAGCCTCGGCGACAGCACCTTGAGCGCGACGGGCCGCTCGAGCGAGAGCTGGATGGCCTCGTAGACCATGGCCATGCCGCCGCGGCCGATGAGCCGCTCGACCCGGCAGCCGCCCAGCTCGTCGCCAGGGCTCAGCCCCACGCGCTCGGCGGCCGTCACGTCCACGGTCTGCCCGCACTGCGCGCACACCCCCTTCGTCGCCGTGGCATCGTCGGGCACGACGATCGCGCTGCCGCAATGGGGGCACAGGATGGTCACGCCTGCCTCCACGGTGCGGGCCTGCCGAAGAGGCCCGGGGGCTCGTCTCCACGAGGGTACCGCGCGTGCGCAGGGGAGTCAACCGAGCGGGGCCACCGCGCCTGCCAGGGGCGGTGTCATTCCTCGCGCTCGGTGAGGCGGATGCAGTCGAGCGCGGTGTTGCGCTCGCGGACGGCGATGATGATGGAGTTGGTGCCCTCGCGGAGCTGGACCGGCGTCGCCTTGGTCGCCGTGCGGTCGGCGCGGGTGCCGACGCCAAAGGGCGCCCAGACCCACACGGGCTTGGGCGCGAAGTGCCATTCCTTGAGGGCGCCCTTCGTCGTCTTGCCCGGCTCGACGGCCAGGAGCAGGGAGTTCTCGTCGTCGCTGCGTGCCCGCACGCGGGCGTAGATGCTGACTTGGCGGTCCTGGTCGCAGCGGACGTAGTAGACGACTCGGGCATCGCGCTCGCTGAACTGCTCCCGCCCCGGCTTGCGCGGCTCCCAGACGAACTGGTTGCCGGAGGCCCGGCCGTCCTCGCCGATCTCCATGGGCTCGACGAGCCTGTCGGGGTCCTCGGCCTGGATGGTGAGCTTGCCGCCGGTGAAGGTGAGGGGCTCCTTGCGCTTGCGCTTGCGGGGCTTGCGGCTCTCGGGGGGACTGGGCTCGGCAACGGGCGGGCGCGCCTGGCGGACGCCGCCGCGCTCGGCTGTCGCGCGCAGCGTGGCGATAGCCTCGCGGTTGAGCATGTAGACGCTCGTGTAGGCGTAGTCGGCGACGAGTTGCTCGAGGCGTGCCGTCACCGCCCCCCAGTCGCTGCGGCTCGCGGCCTGGTGGGCCTCGTCGAGCAGCCGTTGTGCCGCCTCCTCCCGCGCCTCGGGCTCGGCGGGCAGCGACTCGATGCGGGTGGCCGCGACCTCCGGCGGCGCGGATGGCCCGTTCAGCATCTGCCAGCCGCCGACGGCCAGCGCAGCCAGCACGACCACCACCGCAAGGACGACAGCACTGAAGTGGACGGCCTTGAGGCTCACACCTTCCCCTTCTCGATGACAGTCCCAGCGCTCGGGCTTACAGCAGGGTAGCGCCGGCACGATTCGGAGTCAAGTGGCCCTGCCTACCGGCTGGCCAGCAGCTTGAACGCCGCGTCGCGGCCCCTCGCGAGACGGGAGCTGCGCGGGAACGGCGGGGCCGATGCCGCGAGCCGTGCGAGCACGCGGCCGGCGTCCAGGATCGCCGTGCCCGACGAGCCCACAACCACGGGCTGGGCCGACGGCTCCGCGACGGGCTCGCCCGTCCACGGGTCGTACCACACGAGTCGATAGCGGCCGGGCCGCAGGCCGCGCACCGACCCGCGCGCCGCGCCGTCGGGCGAGAAGAGCCAGCCGTAGACCGCGTCGGGGCCGCGGGCCGCGTGCAGGGCGTGGAGGCGCAGAGCCCCCGTCGGCACGCACCGCACCCTGGCCTCTGGGGCTCCACAGGGGCGGAGCGCGTCGGGCTCGAGGCCGCCGCGGGGTCCACCGCACCCGCCATTCCCAGGGAGCGCCGGGCTGCCCGCGCATGGCGAAGCCAGGCACGAGCGTGCGGGTCCCGCCGCGTCCCTCGAAGGTGGCGCTCAGGCGCACGTAGGCTCCATCGCGGTCGGCGTCGTACGCATCATGGACCTGGGTGTCGGGCAGGCGCGCCACGGCCGCCAACTCTCCCGGGAGCCTAACGCGCAACTCCCACAGGTCGAACTGCCTCGCCTCCGCTGGCGCACGAAGCTCGAGCCGCGGCTCGGCTGCGAGCCCCAGCGCCCCGACAACGACGACCGCGACCAGCAACACGACTCGGCGCGCCACGTCGCTCATTGCTTCCCCTCGACACGCTTGCCGTCCTTGAACTCCAGGAGCTCGACGCGGTAGTTGCTGCCGAGGAGAAGAGGGTTCCCGTGGTGGGCCATGACGCGGACCGCGCACGTGCCGTCCCACGGCTTGCCGTCGCGCCACTCGCCGCGGGCGACCAGCTTGCCCGATGAGTCCCAGAGCGTCCAGGTGCCGTGGTGGTCGCTGGGGTCCCAGTCCTTCCCCCAATCGAGAGGGTCCTTGATCCAGACGCCCTTCGACGGCGAGTCGGGGTTCCATTTCAGGGTGCCGTGCATGCCGAGCTGCCCGTTCTCGTGGTAGCACCACGCCTCGGCCGGGTGGCCGGCCTCGTCGTAGCGCTCCCCCAGCTTGAGCTTGCCGTTCGGCCAGTAGACGCGGCGGGCGCCGGTGGGCTCGCCGAAGGCCCAGGCGGCATCCTCCTCGAGCTGGCCGTCCTTGTACCACGTCCGATGGCGACCGTGCCGCGCCGGCGAGCAGGCGTCGCGCTCCTCCACGAAACACGTGCCTCTCGACTTCAGCCGGCCGTTGGGCCAGCGCTTCTCGACCACCTTCAAGGGCAGCGGGGGCGGCAGGGTGATGTCGTGCGTGAGGACCCCGTTGCGCAGTGCGTCTCCCACGTCGTCGAGGTATGGCGGCATGCCAAAGCACCGTCGCAGGGTGGCGGGCGGCGTCACCTTCCTGACCCGCAGGAGCGCCTGCTTGCGGACCAGGGGCTGGAGCTCCTCGGTCTTGGTTCCCAGCGGCGCCGAGAGGAGCTCGGCCAAGCGTTCCTGCTCCGCGCGGGTCATCAGCGGCACACGCTCGAGAGCGTAGCGGCCAGTCGCATCCGTGGTCACGGTCGTTTCACGGCCAAGGAACCCCACGGTCAGCCTGACCGTCGCGCCGGCCACGGGCGAGCCGTCGTCGTTGAGCACGCGACCGCGAATGGTCACGGGGGGAGCAGCGGCCGGCTTCGGCGCGCCGCCTGGCAGGAACAGCACGACGAGGGTGAGCCACCGAAGCTCCATCGGGGTCACCTCGGGGAGGACGTCTGAGCCTCATCACCCCGATGGTAGATGAGTGCTGCGCGGGAATCAAGGGGGCGAGACCGGCTGCACTGCAACCACCCGGGCACACACCGAGCACGCAGCTCGAGCCGAGGCCCGCCGGCGACCGCGAGCCACGGCACCGACAACACGGTCAGGAGGGTGGATACCCGGCGCACGTCGGCTACTCCGCCTTGAGCGGGATCTCGACGATCGCGTCGCGCCGCGCGTCATCGCCGACGGGCACGAGCATCAGCCGCGGCTCCTTGCCCTCGACGAGCACCACGAAACGCTTCCTGTCCTCGGAGCACGAGTACCGCGCGACCTGGTCGGTGGCCTTGAGCGGCAGCTCCAGGACGACCCGGCGTCCCTTGGCGCTGTGCTGCGCCAGAACGGCTGCGCCGGTGCCCTTGCCTGAGGCAACCCGCTGCGACCTGGCCTCGAGCACATAGAGCGTGTTGCCGACCAGGGCTGGCAGCCCCCTCAAGCCGTTCGACGAGCCACTCCAACGCAGCTTCGCGGTTGCGAGATCGTAGACGCCGAAGGTGTACTCGTGGGTGTGTTGGCGGAAGATGGTCTCGGTGCCGAACCCGAGGAGCAGCCGCTCGTGGTCGCCCGATATGCGAACGCACACCGGTTTCCGCGGCTCGCGGTAGCAGGCGCGACCGATCTCGTCGCGGCCGATCCGAGCGACCCTCTTCCCGGCGGGGTCGAACACGTCCACGTGCGTCAGTTCCCTCGACTTCCTGGTCCGCTTGCCTTCGGGCAGGGATTCACGGATCCAGTCGGCGCCCTTGCCTCGCACCAGGGGCCTGTCCATCTCGGCCTCGACGACGCGGATCATCCACCCGTCGCCTGCGCCCTCGACCTCGTAGGGCAGTGTGGCCAGCTCGGTCGTGGCGTCCATCGCAAGCACCAGGGTCGTGCCCGCTGCCTGGGGTCCCCCGTCCTCCGGGGCCATCCGTGGGGCGTAGATGCACGGGCGTCCCTGGTGCACGCCGACGAAGGGCGCCAGCGCGATGTGAGGCTCGATCCGCGACCGCGCCCACCGCCCCGTAGCGGGAGCCAGGAGCCAGTAGGCGCCTTCCCGCTTCTTCCCCTCTTCCGCGCGCTTCTGGGCGTCCTTTGCCAGGGGCCGAGATGCGTTCACCAGCAGGCGGCCGCCGACCCACCTCACGCCGTCGGCGCTCCAGCGCTCGGGCAGCCGATGCGTCGTCAGCGCGCCACCTTCGACCGACACGATCCCCACCGCGACGGGCTGCCCATCCTTCGCGTCGCTCGCCG
>CBFDBL010000528.1:0-5014 GCA_965603035.1 uncultured bacterium | reverse complement strand
CGACGCGCTCGACGCGCTGGTCGAGAGCATCGCCGAGGTCTTCGGCACCGGCGAATGCGCCTTCGACCCCTATCTGCCCATGAACTGGTTCCAGGTCGAGCTGCTCCACGAGGGCGGCATGGCGATCGGCTCGCACGGCATGAGCCACGCGCGGCTCGCGACCGTGCCGGCCGACGCCGCCTACGCCGAGCTCGAGGCGTCCAAGCGGCTCCTCGAGCAGAGGCTCGGCGACTCCGTCGATCTGCTGGCCTACCCCGCAGGCGACTACGATCGCGACGTGATCGATCTCGCCGGCGAGGCGGGATACGCCGCGGCCTTCACCACCGAGACGGGGCCCGTGCGCCCCGGCGACGAGCCGCTGGCGCTGCGGCGCATCGGCGTGTGGGGCGGCGGCTACCGGGGCGCGGCGAGCGACTTCTCGCCCGCCGTCTTCGGCCTCCAGATCGGTCGTCTCGCGCGGCGTGGAGCCTGACTCGGGCTCCGTCGGCGGATTGGCTACGGGGAATCGGCAATGCCAAGGGTCAGCGTGGTCATCCCGGCGTTCAACGCCGAGCGGTACATCCGCGAGGCGCTGGACTCCGTGATGGCGCAGACCTGGCGCGACCTCGAGGTGGTGGTGGTGGACGACGGCTCGACCGACGGCACGCGCGAGATCGTGGCGGGCTACGGCGAGGCCGTGCGCCTCGTCGAGCAGGCCAACGCCGGGCCCTCGGCCGCGCGCAACCGCGGCGTGCGCGAGGCGCGCGGCGAGCTCGTCGCGTTCATCGACGCCGACGACCTGTGGCTGCCCGGGAAGCTCGCCCTCCAGCTCCCGCTGTTCGACGGCGAGGGCCGCGTCGCCCTGGTCTACAGCCGAGCCGAGTACATGGACGACGCCGGCCGCCCGCTGCCGACGCAGCAGCTCGCGAAGCCCTCGGGGCGCGTCTACTGGCGACTGCTCGAGGGCAACTGCGTGCCGACGTCGTCGGTGGTGGTGCGCAGGGGGTGCTTCGAGCGTGCCGGCGGGTTCGCGACGGACATGATCTGGGCCGAGGACTGGTACCTGTGGGTCCGGGTCGCGCGGGAGTGGGAGTTCGGCTTCGTCGATCGCGTGCTCGTGCGCCACCGGTCCCACGGGTCGGCGCTGTCGGCGCAGCGGGGGAAAGCGTACCTGGGCGCGCTCGACGCCCTGGCGCGCGCCGCCCGCGACGACCGGCGCCCCCGCACCCGGCGCGTCGCGCGCCGCACGCGGCGCACGCTCCACCGCACCCAGGGCCTCCGCATGGCCGATGCCGACGACTGGGCATCGGCCCGCCGGCCACTGCTCCAGGCGCTGGCCCGTTGGCCCTTCGACCCCAAGGCGCTCGCCGCGCTCGCCCTCTCGCTCCTGCCGGCGCGGCTGCGCCGCGGCCTGGTGCGACGCTGGCGCGCCCGCGGGGCCGCCGACGCGAGGGAGGAGGCGGCCCATGGCTGACCTGCCCCCCGCGAGCGTCGTCGTCGCGGCCTACAACTGCGAGGCGGTCATGGCCCGCTGCATCGACCATCTGCTCGCGCTCGACTACCCCGACTACGAGATCCTCGTCGTGGACAACGCCTCGGCCGACGGCACCCGCGCCATCGCCGAGCGGTACGCCGCGGACCGCGAGACGCCCCGACGGGTCGTGCTGCTCGACGAGACGCGCACCGGCTGGCCCGCGGCGCGGAACCGCGCGTGGCACCACGCGAAGGCGCCGCTCGTGGCCAACATCGACGCCGACTGCTTCGCCGAGCCCGCGTGGCTGCGCGAGCTGGTGGCCGCGCTGCTCGCCGACCCGGGCGCCGGCTGCGCCGTGGGCCGCACCCAGGTCGAGCCCGGCACCACCCTCGCCCAGCGCTTCTACGCGGCGAGCGACCCGTTCAACATCGAGAAGTACGTCTACCAGACCGCGCGGTCCAAGGGCCGCCAGTGCCCGTGGGGCGGCGGCAACAACGTGGTCCGCCGCGAGGTCATCGAGGCCGTGGGCGGCTACGACGCCGTCACGTACACCTCGGGCGCCGACCGCGAGTTCCACCAGCGCTTCGAGGCCGCGACGGGCCTGCGCACGATCTACGCTCCCGAGGCCGTCATCTGGCACATGGCCCGCGGCTCGGCCCGCGAGTTCTTCAGCGTCTCGGCCAAGTACGCCGCCGACGCCGTGGTGAACGCCCGGCTCGACCCGGCCATGGCCGACTACGCCGACCGCCAGGTGCGGCGCAACCTCGGGCTCGTGCTGCGCCACACCGCAGGCCTCCTCGTCCGCGGCGCGCGCTTCCTCATCGGCCGGGAGTCCGCCCTGCGGGTGGCACAGCCCGTCTTCTGGAACGTCCAGTGCCTCGGCTCCATCTGGGGCCACTGGCGAGGCAAGCGCCGCGTCGCGGCCGCCCGCGGGAACCGGAGTTGACCGTCGTGGCCCAACCCTGCGCCGTCGTCGCCTACATGACCTACCTCGGCCTCGGGCTCGTCCGCGCCCTCGGCCGCGAGGGCATCCGAGTCCTCGCGCTCGACCCCCAGCCCGACGCCGTCGGCATGAACTCCCGCTACGCCACCCCCGTCGTCACGCCCGACATCAAGGCCGACGAGCAGGCCTACCTCGACTTCCTGCTCGACCTCGGCCGCAGCCTGCCCGCCAAGGCCGTCCTCTTCCCCACAGGCGACCCCACGGTCGTCCTCTTCTCGAAGGCCCGCGACGAGCTGGCCCGCTACTACCACTACCTCATGCCCCACCACGACACCGTGCTCGAGCTCCTGACCAAGGACGGCCTCGACAACGCCGCCGCCCGCACCGACACGCCCGCGCCCCGCACCGTCGCGCCCGCGGGCCGCGCCGACGTCGAGGCCGCCGCCGACGCCCTCACGTTCCCACTCATCCTCAAGCCCGTCGAGAGCCACGACTGGAAGGCCCCGGCCGTCGCCGAGCTCATCGGCTACGGCACCAAGATCGTCCACTGCCGCGACCGCGGCGAGCTGCTCGCCCACTACGACCGCATCGCCGCCGTCAACCCCAGGCTCATCGTCCAGGAGTTCGTGCCCGGCGACGATCGGAACCTCGTCTACGCCTGCTTCTACATCGGGCGCGACGGCGAGCCGCTCGGCCTCTTCCAGGGCCGCAAGTGCCGCGTCCTGCCGCCGGGGTCGGGCTCGGCGAGCTACGTCGAGAGCATGCAGGACCCGCGGCTCACCGAGGCGTGCCTCAAGCTGCTCGGCGGGGTCGGCTACCGCGGCCTCGGCGGCCTCGAGCTCAAGCGCGACCCGCGCGACGACACCTACAAGCTCATCGAGTTCAACGTCCGCTACGGGCTCTGGGACGCGCTCGGCGCCCAGTGCGGCGTGAACCTGGCCCTGATGGCCTACCGCGACGCGCTCGGCCTGCCCGTCGAGCCCCGGCTCGTCCATCGCGCCGGCGTCAAGTGGGTGTCGTTCCAGCGCGACCTGTCGGCCTTCAAGCTCTACCGCCGCGAGCGCGGCATGAGCACGGCGGCGTGGCTGCGGAGCCTGTGGGGCGAGAAAATGTGGGCCGTCTTCGCCTGGGACGACCTCGCCCCGTTCCTCAGCACCGCCCCCGGCTACGTCTGGGACCGCCTTGCCCCGAGGCTCGGCCTGGCGAGGCGCAACGGGAAGCCTTAGATGGACATCGAGGCCCTCACGACCGAGGCCGCCTGGGACGCGCTCGAGCGCGAGTGGGACCCGCTCGTCGAGCGCTCGGCCAGCGCCAGCGTGTTCCTCGCCTGGGCGTGGCTGCGCCCGTGGTGGCGCCACTACGCCGGCGCCGGCGAGACGCTCTACGTGCTGGCCGCGCGCGAGGGCGGCGCGCTGGTGGGCCTGGCGCCGCTCTACCGCGGGCGCGCGACGGCCTACGGCCTCGGCTCGCTGCGGCGGCTCGGCTTCATCGGCGACGCCTCCGGCGACTCCGAGTACCTCGACTTCATCGCCGAGCCGGGCCGCGAGGCCGAGGTGCTCGCCGCCTGCTTCGACCGCATCGAGGCCGACGGCTGGGACGTGGCGGACCTGCGGCTCCTGCCGAAGGCCTCGCCGCACTTCGCGCTGCTCGGGCAGCTCGCCGCCGCGCGCGGCTACCTGCTCGAGAGCGAGGACGCGCCCTGCTCGTCCGTGGCGCTGCCCGACGACTGGGAGGCCTATCTCGCGACGCTCCAGTCGCGTTTCCGGGGCAAGATCCGCTCGCTGCTGCGGCGCCTGCCCAACGAGCACGACGCCGTCTTCGAGGCGTGCACCGACGCGAGCCAGTTGCCCGAGCGGCTGGAGTCGATGTTTGCCTTCCACCAGCGCCGCTGGCGCGCGGAGGGCAAGCCGGGGGCCTTCGCCGACGAGCGCCGCCGCCGCTTCTACGCCGACCTGGCCGCGGGGCTGCTCGGGCGCGGCTGGCTGCGCTTCTACTCGCTGCGGCTCGGCGACAGGTGGGTCGCGCACGAGTTCAGCTTCGAGTATCTCGGGCGGGTCTACTATCTTCAGCAGGGATTCGACGCCTCGTGTGGTAAACTGAGTGTCGGCGTCGCGCTCAAGGCGCACGTCATCCGTGAGAGCATCGCGCGAGGCGCGCGCGAGTACGACTTCCTGGGCGGGCTCGCGCCGCACAAGGCGAAGTGGGGCGCGCAGCCGAGATGGTGCGCCCACCTGGCCCTGGCGCGGCCCGGGCTGCGGACACGCTGGCGCCTGTGGCTGCCGCGCGCCGCCGAGCGCGTCCGCGACCGCGGCAGGGCCCTGATGCCGGCCCGCGTGCTCGGGCTCAAGCGCGGGCTCCAGGAGCGGCTGCGCCGGCGCCGCGCCGCGCGCTTCGGCGAGGGCGACGGCCGCGGGCGGGCGGACGAGCGGGACCCAGAGTAGAGACAGGAGCGGGAGCGCACGATGCGGGTCACCCTGGTGCAGCCTGACACGGGCGGGAGCTACCCGCCGCTGAGCCTGGGCTACCTGGCGGCGTCGGCCGCGCAGGCGGGCCACGCCGCGCGGGTGCTCGACCTCCAGGTGCCCGCGCAGCGCGAGCGCTGGGAAGCGCTGCTCGTG
>CBFDBL010000527.1:0-5022 GCA_965603035.1 uncultured bacterium | reverse complement strand
CTCCCCGTCCACCCCGACGCCATCTACCGCCTCTCGGGCTGGATCAAGACCGAGAACGTCAAGGCCACGACGGGGCGCGGCGCGCTGCTCAACATCCACACCCTCGGCGGCGCCGAGACCCAGCCCCTGACGGGCACGAAGGACTGGACGGCGGTCGCCGTCGAGTTCGAGACTGGCGCGCGGAGCCAGGTGACGGCCAACTGCCTGTTCGGCGGCTGGGGCCAGGCCACGGGTAAGGCGTGGTTCGACGACGTCCGCCTCGAGCTCGTCCACCGCGCCGACCGCGCGCATCCCTCCGCGATGGTCGATCTGGCGGACGAGCAGGGTCCGATCTCGCCCTACATCTACGGCCAGTTCATCGAGCATCTGGGCCGGTGCATCTACGGCGGGATCTGGGCGGAGATGCTCGAGGACCGCAAGTTCCTCAACCTGGTGGTGTCGCGCCACTCGCCGTGGAAGAGGCTGGGCGGCGAGGTCGGCTGGTCGCTGACGATGGACGTCGAGCGGCCCTACGTCGGCGATTGGTCGGTGAAGATCGCGGTCACCGCGCGCGCGAAGGCGGACGGCACCTACGGGATCGAGCAGCGGGGGCTCGGCGTCGTGGCAGGGAAGGAGTATGCGGGCCACGTGGTCCTGGCTGGCAAGGGCACCGTCGGCGTCTCCCTGGCCGATGGTGTGCGAATGGTGCCCGTTGCGACCATCACGGTGGACAGCGACGACTTCCAGCCCCATCCCATTCGCTCCAAAGCCGCGTTCAGCACAGATAACGCCCGGCTCTCCATCTTCCTCAACCGCACAGGCACGGTCTGGATCGGGACGGCCTCGCTCATGCCGGCGGACCACGTGAAGGGCATGCGTGCGGATACGCTGGCCGTGCTCCAGCAGCTCGACAGCCCGATCTACCGTTGGCCGGGCGGCAACTTCGTGAGCGGCTACGACTGGCGCGACGGCACCGGCCCGCGGGACGAGCGTCCGCCGCGGAAGAACCCCGCGTGGACGGGCATCGAGCACAACGACTTCGGCATCGACGAGTTCATCGCCTTCTGCCGCACGCTGAAGACGGAGCCGCTGGTCGTCGTCAACACGGGGCTCGGCTCGCCCGAGCTCGCCGCCGCCATGGTCGAGTACTGCAACGGGCCGGCCAGCAGCCCCTGGGGCAAGCGCCGCGCCGCCAACGGCCACCGCGAGCCCTACAACGTCACCTGGTGGGGCGTCGGCAACGAGATGTACGGCGGCTGGCAGCTCGGCCACACCGCACTCGACCGCTACACCGTCCGTCACAACGAGTTCGCCCGCTCCATGCGCGCCGTCGACCCCGCCATCAAGCTCGTCGCCGTCGGCGCCAGCGGCCGGTGGAGCGAGGCCATGCTCCGCCGATGCGCCCCTGCCATGGACGCCCTCAGCGAGCACTTCTACTGCCGCGAGCAGAACGACCTCGAGGCCCATGTCGCCCAGATCCCCAACGCCGTCCGCGGCAAGGCACTCGCCCACCGACGCTACTGGCAGTCCCTGCCCTCGCTGAAGGACAAGAAGATCCCCGTCGCGCTCGACGAGTGGAACTACTGGTACGGCAAGCACCTCTACGGCGAGCTCGGCACCCGCTACTTCCTCAAGGACGCCCTGGGCATCGCCCGCGGCATCCACGAGATGGCCCGCCACCGCGACGTCTTCCTCATGGCCAACTACGCCCAGACCGTCAACGTCATCGGCTGCATCAAGACGACGAAGACCGCCGCCGCCTTCGCCACCACCGGCCTCCCGCTCGCCCTCTACCGCAAGCGCTTCGGCACCATCGCCGTCGCGGTCAAGGGCCGCCCTGTCCCGCTCGACGTCGCCGTCGCGCTCACCGAGGACAAGAGGCAGGCCACCATTGCAGTCGTCAACCCCACCCGCACGGCCAAGTCGCTCGAGCTCGACGTCCGCGGCGGCCACCTCGCGGCCAAGGGCGTCCGCTACCTCATCGCGGGCCAGGACCCCATGGCCTACAACGAGCCTGGCAAGCCGCCCGCGGTCCGCATCGTCGAGGCCCGTGTCGAGGGCTTCGACCCCGCCGCCATCCAGGTCCCGCCGCTGAGCATCAGCCTCACCGTGCTCGACGTCACGCGCCGCTGACGAGCGGCGACCGCGGGTCTCGGCGTCTGGCGTGCGCTGGGAGCCATTCAGAGGAGATTGCGCAGGTAGCGGCGCAGGAGCCACTTGACGAGGCAGAGGGAGACGATGGCGCTGAGGATGACGGCGAGGGTCACCACGTCCCACGTCTGATTGACGACGAGCCCGAGCGCGATGCCGGCGGCGGGCGGGTGCTCGGTGTTGGTGAGCACCATGATGAAGATGGCCACGCCGACCGCCAGGCCGCCCAGGACGATCTCCGCCCCCTCCCGCCAAGCGGCTTCCGCCGGCAGCGGCAGCCATCGGAACGTCAGGCCGAAGGCCACCCCGACCACCAGCCCCACCACGTAGCCGCCCACCAGGTACCGCGGCTCGGAGACGTGGGCCTGGGGCATGGTGAACGCGATGAACGCGCTGGCGCCCAGCGACGCGATCAGCGCCGTCTGCTCCACCACGTCCATCAGCGCCAGGACGACCATGATCGCCACCGTCGCCATCAGGCACTGCACGATGTAGTGGCCAGGGATCCGCCGGAACTTCGCGTCGAACCACTTCATCACCCGCCCTCCTTGTTCGGAGCCGGCTAGAGCCTAGCGGCTCGCGCGCCGCGAGTCAAGGCGTTTGCGGCATCCGCGTGCCCGCGCTACAATCCCTGCCCCTGCCGCCGGTTCCTTTCCGGTTCAACCCGACGACGGCATCGCTCGAAAGGAGACTGTCCCGATGCAGTATCGGCCCGCCGGCAACACGGGCATCGAGCTCTCGGCCCTCGGCTTCGGATGCATGCGCCTGCCGAAGCTGCCCGACGACAAGAAGACCATCGACGTCGAGGCGTCCCATCGCCTGTTCGCCCGCGCCGTCGAGCTGGGCGTCAACTACTTCGACACGGCCTACGTCTACAACGGCGGCGCGAGCGAGCGCTGCCTCGGCGAGTTCCTCGAGTCCATCGACCGCTCGACCGTGCACGTCTCGACGAAGAACCCCATCGGCCAGAGCTGGTTCCCCATCCCCGGCGACGAGCCGACCGGCGCGCTCTACCGCCGCCTGCTCGACGAGGAGCTCGAGCGGCTGCGCACCGACTACATCGACTTCTACGTCTTCCACGACCAGTCGCTCGTGACGTTCCGCATCCTCGCCAAGGCCCCCGGCGGCCCGCTCGCCCAGGCCCTCAAGGCCCGGGAAGAGGGCCTCATCCGCCACATCGGCCTGTCCAGCCACGACAGCCCGCAGAACATCCAGAAGATCATCGAGATGGCCGACGGCGCCATCGAGCTGCTCATCTGCCAGTACAACCTGCTCGACCGCACGAACGAGCCGCTCATCGACTACGCCCACGACAAGGGCGTCGCCGTGAGCATCATGGGCCCCGTCGGCGGCGGGCGGCTCCAGCACCCGTCCGAGGTCTTCATGAAGGCCACAGGGGCCGCCTCGACGGCCGAGGCCGCCATCCGCTTCGTCCTCGCCAACCCCTGCGTGACCACCGCGATGTCGGGGATGAACAGCCTCGAGCAGGTCGAGGAGAACACCGCCTCGGCGTCCCGCGAGGAGGCTCTTTCCGAGGCCGAGCTCAGGGCCATCGAGGAACTGGTGCAGCGCAATCGCGAGCTGCTCGATCTCTACTGCACCGCCTGCGGCTACTGCATGCCCTGCCCGCACGGCGTAGACATCCCCGGCAACTTCGCGGCGCTCAACACCCTGAGGGTCCACGGCCTCGTCCGGCTCGCGCGGCGGATGCACCGGCGCCTCGGCGAGGGCGCCGCCGCGAGCTGCCAGGAGTGCGGCACCTGCGCCGGCAAGTGCCCGCAGCACATCGACGTCGCGACCCGCCTCGCCGAGGTCGCCGAGGCCTTCGCCGAGGAGTGAGGCGGCCCGTCCGGAGCATCTCGCAGTGGAGGTCGCGTCGTGGGCATTCTCGGCCGGATGAAGGTGCGGCTCGCCTTGGCCGCGCGCCGCCTGCTCGAGCGGCCTGTGCCGCTATGCTATCCGCTCGACGGCTTCCGCGGCTACTTCCCCGCGGCCTACCGCCGCACGCCGCCGGAGGTCCACTACGTCAACCAGATGGTCGAGCACCTGCGCCGCGACCACGTGTGCTTCGACGTCGGCGCCTACATCGGCTACTACACCCTGCTCTTCGCCCGGTTCGCGCGGGAGGTCCACGCCTTCGAGCCGCTGCCGGCGAACCTGGCGGTGCTCCGGCGCAACGTCGCGCTCAGCGGCCTCGCGAACGCCCACGTCCACGCCGCAGCCGTCGGCGCCGAGAGTGGCGTCGTGCGGCTACACGCCGGCCTCGGGCCCGACTCCATGGCCAGCGTGCACCGGCCCGACGGCGCCACGGGCGTCGAGGCCCCGCGCATCGCGCTCGACGCCTTCTGCGCCGAGCGCGGGGTCTACCCCGATGTGGTGAAGATCGACGTCGAGGGCTGCGAGGCCGAGGTGCTCGCGGGCATGGGCGAGGTGCTGGCGCGGCGGAGCCCCATCCTGTTCCTCGAGGTGCACGACGCCTACCTGACAGCCGAGCAGATCGACGCGCTGCTGGCGTCGCTGCGCGGGCGCGGCTACAGGGTCTTCGGCTGGCTCGAGGACGTGGCGCCCGGCGGCCACGGCTTCTGGCGGCACATGGCCGAGGTCGCGACGGCGGCCGACCTGAGGACCGGCGCCACCCTGGCCCTGCCGCCCGGCAAGGCCGCCTCGCCTGGAAGCCTGGCGCGCTAGTGTCCTGACCGACAAGTCCGTTCCATTGGTCGCCAGGGCCTGCGCCATGGGCTCCAGCCGCCGTTGTTCATAGTTCTAGAACTGTGAACACGGCCGGCTCCGTCCCCGCCAACGGTCAGCGTGCCTGGGGGCCGCCACTGCCCCGCCGTCGCGTTGGCACGCTTTTTGACACGCTTCTTCCTCTCGACGGGCGAGGGCAGAAAA
>CBFDBL010000526.1:0-5023 GCA_965603035.1 uncultured bacterium | reverse complement strand
GCCTGGCATGTCGTTGTGGCGTCCACGACAAAACCTGGTGAGAAATGCGGGTTAGGCCGGGATGAGCCCGCGCGCGACGATGGCCTCGGCGAGCTCGAGGTCCTCGGGGGTGGTGAGCTTGAGGTTGAGGTCGGAGCCAGGGACGACGGCGATGGGCTGGCCGAGGTGCTCGACGGCCTGTGCGTCGTCGGTGAGGTCGAGCCCGTCGCGGTCGGCGGCGCGGTAGGCGTCGAGGATGAGCTGTCGTCGGAAGACCTGGGGGGTCTGGGCGCACCAGAGGTCGCGGCGGGGCACGGTGGCGGCGATGCGGGCGTCGGCGACGCGCTTGACGGTGGGCTTCATGGGCAGTGCGACGATGGCGGCGCCGAGGCGTTCGGCGGCGTCGAGGCAGGCGGCGATGGCGGCGGTGGGGACGAAGGGGCGGACGGCGTCGTGGACGGCGACGAGCGCGCACGCGGGCTCGACGCGCGCGAGGCCCGCGCGGACCGAGTCCTGGCGCCGCGCGCCGCCAGCGACCAGGTCGGTGACGCCGTAGTCGGCGGCGAGCCGCTCGGCCCAGGCGTCGCGGGCCGCCGCCACGTCGTCGGGGTGCAGGAGCACGACGGTCTGCGCGATGCGGTGGCGGAAGGGGGCGAAGCGGTCGAGCGCGTGGCAGAGGATGGGCTTGCCGGCGAGCTCGAGGAAGGGCTTGCGCCGGCCGCCCATGCGCGTGCCGAGGCCTGCGGCGGGCACGACGAGCGCGACGGGGGCACTCACGAGGCGAGCTTCCCGAAGATGAGCCGTCCCGAGCTCTTCTGGAGCACGCGGGTGATCTCGACGTTGACGCCCTTGCCGATGTGGCCGTCGGCGTGCTCGACGACGACCATGGTGCCGTCGTCGAGGTAGCCGACGGCCTGTCCCTTCTCCTCGCCGTGGCGGGTCAGCTCGACGTAGATCGCCTCGCCGGGGATGACGGAGGGTCGGAGCGCGTTGGCGAGCTGGTTGAGGTTGAGGACTCGGACGCCCTGTGCCTGGGCGAGCTTGTTGAGGTTGAAGTCGGTGGTGCAGATGTAGGCGTCGAGCTCGCGGGCGAGGTGGATGAGCTTGGAGTCGACGCCCTCGCCCTCGACGTCGCCCGCGTCGTAGACGGTGACGTCGAGTCCCTTGGCGCGCTGGAGCTGGCTGACGAGGTCGAGGCCGCGTCGCCCGCGCACGCGCTTGAGGCGCTGGGCGGAGTCGGCGATGGCGTGGAGCTCCTCGAGCACGAAGTGGGGGATGTAGATGGGGGTCTCGATGAAGCCGGTGCGGCAGACGGCGGCGATGCGCCCGTCGATGATGGCGCTCGTGTCGAGCAGCAGGGCGCGGGGGCCCCGCTGCTCGGGCTTGAACTCGACGTACGGGATGACGAAGCGGAAGCGGTCGCGGGTGCGGTGGACGATGACGGTGCACAGGTAGACGAGCATGACGGCCAGCATGAGGCGGATGGCGCCGCTCGTCTCGGGGTTCTCGGCGATGCGCGGGTCGAGGATGAGCATGGTGATGTTGTAGGCGGGGATGGACAGCACGATGCCGACGGTGACGCCGAAGACGACGGCGAGCAGGCTCGAGATGGAGTCCTTCGTCGTGAAGACGGCCTCGAGGGCGAAGACGATGGTGAAGATCACGATGCCGAGCAGGATGCCCCAGAAGGTGTCGAACCCCGTCATCCGCGCGGCGTGCCAGCCGGCGCCGGCGCTCACGAGCAGGAAGAAGGCACGCAGGACCCAGACGGCCATGGCTTATGGCCCTCCCAGTTTCTCGATCCGCAGGACACTGCCGTAGGCGATGCGCTCGACCGTCCCGTCGTCGGTCTCGATGCGCACCCACTCGGAGTCGATGGACACGAGCCGGCCCGCGACCGTGCTGTTGGGCAGCACGCGGACGCGGTAGCGGCCCTTCGAGCGGGCCAGCGTGGTCGGCGTGGCTGTGGCGGTGGCGGGCGCGGCGCCGGTCGTCGGCGCGGCGGAGGTCGTGGCGTGCAGGGCCGTGGCGGCCGGCCCGTCGCCCCTCCTGCCGAGCAGGTGGACGGTGAGGGCGACGGCGAGGGCGACGGCGCCCAGCCCGGCCCCTGCGATGGCGGGGACGAGCCACGACGGGCGCCGGGCCCCGGCGCGGCGGCCGGCCGCGGTCAAAGTGGGCGCGGTGCGCGAGACGTCGGGGCCGGGCGTCGCCGCGGGCGCGGCGGCGGCCGGCGCGGCGCCGCGCGCGAGCTTGGCCAGCGCGGACGTGCGGCACACGGTCACGAGGTCGGCGGCGACGGCGCGGGTCGTCGGGTAGCGCTCGTCGGCCTTCTTGGCCATCATCCTGCCGAGCACGGCGTCGAGCTGGGGCGGCAGGTCGGGCACGATGCCGGCGAGCGAGGGGGTGGGGCCATCGACCTGCTGGCGCAGGGTGGCGATGGCGGACGAGCCTCGGAAGGGGACGTGCCCCGTGAGCATCTCGTGGAGGACGACGCCGAGGGCGTAGATGTCGGAGCCGAAGGTGGCGTCGCGGCCCTCGGCGAGCTCGGGGGCCATGTACTCGGGCGTGCCGAGCAGGGTGTGGCCCGTCGTCACCGAGCGGTCGTGGCGAGGCTTGGCGAGCCCGAAGTCCATGAGGATCGCGCGGCGGTCCTCGTCGATCATGATGTTCGACGACTTGAGGTCGCGGTGGACGATGCCGGCGGCGTGGATCTTGTCGAGGGCGGAGAGGACCTGGCCGAGGACCCTGAGTGCGACCTTGTAGGGCAGCGGCCCCTGGCGTCGGACGATGCGCGCGAGGGTGTGGCCCTTGATGTACTCCATGGCGATGAAGTGGCGGCCGGCGTCGCAGCCGACGGCGTAGATGTGCAGGAGGTTGGGGTGTCGGATCTTGGCGACGCTGGTGGCCTCGCGCTGGAAGCGAGCGAGGTAGTCGGGGTCGGCGGCGAGCTCGGCGGGCAGGAGCTTGATGGCGACGGGGCGATCGAGGGTGGGGTCGTGGGCGAGGTAGACGGCGCCCATGCCGCCCTTGCCGATCTGCCGGCGCAGCTCGTAGATGCCGATCGTCTGCTCGGGCATGGCCCAGCTCCCGGTCGCCCGGCGGCGCGTCGGGCCGGCCGTCACACCTTCAGGCGGTAGGCCTTGATCTTGGCATACAGCGTCGAGCGATCGATGCCGAGGACCTGCGCGGCCTGCTTCTTGTTGCCGCCGACGTGGCTCAGCACGCGGAGGATGTGCTCGCGCTCGACGTCCTGGAGCGAGGCCATCGACGACGGCTCGCCGCCCGCGGCGGGACCCGCCTGGAGCTCGATGGGCAGGTCGGCGGGGCCGATGCTGTCCTTGCTCGACAGGACGACGAGCCGCTCGAGCACGTTGCGCAGCTCGCGGACGTTGCCTGGCCAGTGGTAGCGGCGGAGCACCTCGCGCGCGTCGTCCGAGAGCGCGATCTGCGGCTTGCCGCACTTGCGGCGGAAGTGGTCGAGGAAGTGGTCGCACAGCAGCTCGAGATCCTCGACGTGCTCGCGCAGCGGCGGCAGCGCGCAGGTGAGCACGTTGATGCGGTAGAAGAGGTCCTCGCGGAACCGCTTGGCCTCGACGAGCTGGCGCAGGTCCTGGTTGGTGGCGGCGATGACACGGGCGTGGGAGACGCGGTCGCGGGTGTCGCCGATGCGTCGGAACTCGCCAGTCTCGAGGACGCGGAGGAACTTGCTCTGGCTGGTGGGCGGCATCTCGGCGATCTCGTCGAGGAACAGTGTGCCGCGGTCGGCGAGCTCGAAGCGGCCGGCGCGGTCGCTGTGGGCGCCGGTGAAGGCGCCCTTGGTGTGGCCGAAGAGCTCGCTCTCGAGCAGCGTCTCGGTCAGTGCCGCGCAGTTGAGTGCCTCGAAGGCGCCCTTGGCGCGGGGGCTCGAGTAGTGGATGGCCCGGGCCACGAGCTCCTTGCCCGTGCCGCTCTCGCCGACGAGCAGGACGCCGGAGTCGAGCGGCGCGGCCCGCTCGATGAAGTCGAAGAGTGCCTGGATGCTGGGGCTCTGGCCGATGATGTGGTACTGGCCTCGGACCTCTCGGCCGAGGAGCTGGCACTCGCGGTTGAGGGCTTCGGTGCTGCGGATGTTGTTGATGGCGACGACGGTGGGCATGGCGAGGGCGGTGAGCAGCTCGAGGTCGTGGCGGGTGAAGGGCTCGGCGTCGCCGAGTCGGTCGGCGTAGACGGCGCCGAGCAGCTCGTCTCCGCTGCGCAGGGGCACGCACATGGCGGTGGCGATGCGGTTGAGCTGGATGCTGGGCGCGTCGCGGAAGCGCTCGTCCTCGCTCGGGGCGTGGCTCAGCACCGAGAGGCGCTCGGTGAAGGCGAAGTCGATGATCGATCGGCTCACGGGCAGCTCGGCGAGCTTGCGGTCGAAGGCCGAGGTCTGGCGCAGCCAGGGCCGCCAGTCGCCGGTGGCAGGGTCGACGATGATGGGCACCACGCGGTCGGGCGCGATGGCCTCCTCGACGGCGGTCGCGAGGCGCTCGAGGAGCTGGGCGAGCGAGCGGGTGTCGGTGGCGGCGCTCGAGTAGCGGAAGAGGGTGATGAGGCCCTCGTTGGCGTGCTGGAGCTCGTCGTGCGAGCGCTCGAGGCGCCCGCGGCTGAGCAGCTCGATCCGGTCGCCGACCACCGTCTCGGCCACGGTGGGCTGCTCCCACGTCGAGTCGGCGGCGGGCAGAGCCTCCGCCTCGCCTTCGTCGGTGACGAAGAGGAGCTGGACGCTGCCGAGGACGATCTCGTCGAGCGACGAGAGGGCCTGCTCGGCGACGCGCTTGCCGTTCACCTGCGTGCCGTTGCGGCTCTCGAGGTCGGCGAGGGTCCAGCGGCTGCCCTTGCGCTCGATGCGCGCGTGGCGCCGCGAGACGTTGCCGCCGGCGATGTGCACACCGCACGACAGGTCGCGGCCGAGGATCATCGGCTCGTCGGAGAGCTCGTAGATGGCGCCCTGGTTCGGGCCCGACTGCACGATCAGCTTCAAGAGCTCTGCCAGAACAAGAACACCGCATAATCACCTCAGCGG
>CBFDBL010000525.1:0-5030 GCA_965603035.1 uncultured bacterium | reverse complement strand
GGTCGCCGCGCCCGCGCCGACGGTCATCAGGAAGCTGCGTCGATCCATCCCTGTCTCCCTCTTGCGTTGAGCGTTGAGCGACGCCGCCTACTCGTAGCGGACGTCGTCGAGATAGAAGACGACCGGCTTGCCCTGGCCCGCGACGACCCAGCAGAAGCCTGTCTTGATGCACGAGAGGTCCTTGCCCGCGAGCGGGAGGACGACCTGTCGCCACTCGGTCGCCAGGGTCACGGTGCCGGCGGTGGCGGCGGCGGAGTCGTGGAAGCGCTTGTCGTTGCCGAGGATGCCGAGCTTGAGCTCGATCTTCTCGCCGCCGGTCTCGCCGCGCACCCAGGCGACGAGGCGCTTCGCGCCCGAGAGGTCGTAGCCGCCGGGGCGGTCGCCCCAGTCGTCGGGCGGGCTTTGCCACACCACCCCGCCCCAGCCGTCGGGGCTCTTGAACGCGACCCTCATGCAGGTCTTGCCGCCGTGGGGCTTCGCCGTGCACCCGTCGTCCACGGCGATGGCGTCGGTCTTGCCCATCCAGCCGCTCGGCACGTAGGGCGCGTCCTTCAGCCCATCCTCGTAGAGCGCGAGCGGGAGCTTCGCCCTTGGCGCCTTGAAGACGCGCTCGGGGCCTTCGACCTGGAGCGGGACGTTGGCCGTCGCCGCCGCGCCCTGCCCGTCGCGGACGGTGGCGAAGAGGCGGTAGCCGCCGCCGGACTTCGGCACCCGCACGGTGGCGCCCGCCGCGTCGCTGCGGACCAGGGCCTCGGCGACGTCGGGCATGGCGGCCTGCGCGTCGCCGCCTGTGGCGTACGCGCCCGACTCGGGCCGCAGCACCCAGCGGACCGCGAGCCGGTCGCCGTCGGGGTCGGACGCTGCCAGCGTCGCCGTGACGGTCTGCCCCGGCTCGAGGCCGCGGTCGGCGCTGAGCGCGAGCTTCGCGATGGCGGGGCAGCGGTTGGCCGGCGCCTTGCCCGACCAGAGCTCCGTCATGGCGTCCACGGGCCCGACCTTCGCGCCGTCGGGCAGGAGCATGCCGAACCACGTGGCGGTCGCCTCCTGCTTGTGCCCCCAGAGGAAGGCGTAGGAGCCCAGGCACAGGCCGCCCGAGCCGAGCACGGCCTTGCGGTAGCCGCGGCGATACCAGTCGGCCTTCTCGGTGCTCGTCGGCTCGACGGGCGCGCCCCACGGGGTCTTGGCGACCTCCCAGTGGCCGGGCGGGCCGAACTCGGTGACGACGTAGGGCTTCGAGCCCCCCGCCTTGCGGTAGCGCTCGGGCAGCGAGACGAGGCCCGCGTAGGAGTTGATGCCGACGACGTCGATGTCGGGGCAGAGCCGATGGAGGTCCCGCACCTTGCTGCCGCCGACCTCGGCGATGACGGTCATGGTGGGATGGTTAGGGTCGAGCTTGTGGGCCATGGCGGCGATGGCGTTCACGGCCATCCAGACGGCTGCGTTGTCGCCGCTGCCCTCCATCTCGTTGCCGATGCCCCACAGCAGGACGGCGGGGTGGTCCTTGAGCTGGAGGATATAGCGACGCGCGCGCTCCTGCTGCTCGGCGACGGCGTCGGCTTTGGCGTAGTTGAAGCCTTGTCGCTCCTGGCCGAGCCAGATGCCGACGGCGACGGTCAGCCCCAGCTTCTGCGCGCGGTCGAGCAGCGGCCCGATGCCCTTCGCGTCCCAGGTGCGGATCGAGTTCCCGCCGCACTTCGCGAGCAGCTCGAGCTGGTCGCTGCCGCCGACGCCCTTGATGAGGTAGGGCTTGTCCCCGCGCAGGAGGCGGCAGCCGCCCTCCCCCCTCTCCACACGCGTCGGCACCGCGCCGCCCCAGGCTGCCGAGGACGCGAGGAGACCCAAGCACGCGGTGACCAGGAACGCTCGGCTCCGTCTGCTCACTGCCTCTTGCTCCACGGTAGGCACGGGACCTGCTCGTCCCCCTGCTCCTGCGGGGGGACGGGATCTTGGGCGCTCCCGCGCCCCTCGGGGGCCTCGCTCCGACACCTGCCGACGCAGAGCGTCGCAGATCACGTCCCCGCGCGGGAGCACGGGGACGAGCGCGGTCATCCCTTCTTCTTGCGTCCTGTTCGCCCGCCGCCCTTCGGGGCGTTGGGGTCGTATTGCGGGTTGCGCTCGGTCGGTATCGGGGCCTTCACCGCCTTGCGCCAGGCGAGGAGCCGCTGGTGCAGCTCCTTCGCCTTGTCGGGCATCTTCCCAGCCAGGTTCGTCTTCTCGCCGATGTCGTCCTTGAGGTTGTAGAGCTCGAGGCGGCCGTCCTCGAAGAACTCGATGAGCTTCCAGTCGCCCATGCGGATGACGCTGCCCGGGGTGGTCCGCCAGGTGCCGCCTCCGCCCTGGAGGTAGCAGGGGAAGTGCCAGAAGATGGCGTCGCGCTCGAGCGCCGGCTTGCCGTCGAGCAGGGGCACGATGCTCTCGCCGTCGAGCGGCTGGCCCTTCGGCGGCTCGGCGCCGGCGATCTCGAGGAGGGTCGGGTAGAGGTCGAGCGCGATGATGGGCACGTGGCACTTGCCGGGCTTGACGCGCCGCGGCCAGCGGATGCAGCAGGGCTCGCGGATGCCGCCCTCGTAGAGCATGCCCTTGCCGCCCTTGAGCGGCGCGTTCGACGTGATCTCGCCGCCGATGACGCCGCATGCGCGATAGCCGCCGACCCCGCCGTTGTCGCTGTAGAAGATGACGACCGTGTCGTCGGCGATGCCCAGGCGGTCGAGGGTGGACAGCAGCCGCCCGACCCCCTGGTCCACGCTCTCGACCATGGCGGCATACTTCGGGTTGCCCTGCCCGCCGACCGGCTTCTTCTTCGCGTATTTCGCGGTCAGCGCCTTCTTGGCCTGGATGGGCGTGTGGACGGCGTAGTGGGGCAGGTAGAGGAACCAGTGGCGGCCCTTGTTGGCCTCGATGAACTCCACGGCCTCCTCGGTCAGCCGGTCGGTGAGGTACTCACCCTCGGGGCCGTTGGGGAGTTGGGGGTTGCGGTAGGGGCTGAAGTAGCCGCCGCGCGGCGAGCCGCTGGCGTTGCCGCCGACGTTGACGTCGAAGCCCTGGCCGATCGGGCCGAGCTCCGGCGGGCTGCCGAGGTGCCACTTGCCCATCGAGGCGCTGACGTAGCCCGCCGGCTTGAGCGCCTCGGCGAGGGTCACGATGTCCTTGCGCAGGGTCGTCGTGTTCCTGATGGGGACGAGCTTGCGGTGCTTGGCCGAGCCGCGGTCGGAGTTCCCGACCGTGAAGACGCCGTGCCTGGGCGAGTACTGGCCCGACATGAGGCAGGCGCGGGTCGGCGCGCAGTTCGGCCCGTTGGCATAGGCGTTGGTGAACACGACGCCCTGGCTGGCCAGCCGGTCGATGTGCGGCGTCTCATAGTACTGGCTGCCCATGAAGCCGACGTCGCGCCAGCCCATGTCGTCGATCAGGATGAACAGGATGTTCGGCTTACGGGCCGGCGCCCCGCACAGCCAGCGCGGCAGCGCCAGCGAGGCGGCACCCAAGCCCAGCGTCCCAAGGAAGCGGCGACGACTGACTCGATGCATTGACTGGTCTCCAAATCGACTCGTCTCTCTGGGTGCCACGCTCAAACTTGTTTGGGCGTGCGAACGGGCGCCGGCCCGCGTCGGGAAGACACGCCCAAACGAGTTTGAGCGTGGCACCCCGAAGAGAGGACAGCGCTGGTCCCCCTGCTCCAGGGGGACGAGCGACACGCGCGAAGAGAGCGGAAAGGCAATGTCGAATGACGAACGTCGAACTCGTCTCATGTCGTTCACCCCCGTCATCAAGTCCGCCCAAACGTGCTCGTCCCGATGCTCCAGCGTCGGGATGCAAAACCCCGCCGCTCCAGCGGCACGTGAGAGGACGGGCACCCGTTCGCCGAGTTCTACCCCTGTCTGCCACGCTGGAGCGTGGGCGCCGTCCGTCCCGACGCTGGAGCATCGGGACGAGCGCAGGGCGCAGGACGCGCAGGGCGGTAGCGCTCAGAACGAGACCGTCACGGTCTTCTTCTGGGCGGCCGGCCCCGCCTCGATGCCCCGGAGCGTCTTCATCCGGTCCGGCTGCTCGCCTACCTTGACGCTGTAGGCGCCCTGCTTGAAGACCTTGGGGCGGAAGGCCGTCCCGGCGATCCGCAGGGTGTAGACGATCTCGCCGCTCGCCTCGTCGATCACCTGGACGACGGGATTCGCCATCCCCTTGACCTCGAGGGTCGGCAGCCAGGCGGCGGCCTTGCGCCCGTAGTTGTCGAGCTGGCCGATCGTCTTCGGCCAGCCCTCGTACTGCCCGCCCGTCTTCGGGTCGCGCGGGTCGGCGAACAGGGGCCAGCACTCCATCGTGATCTTGCGCGTCCGCTTGCGGAAGCGGACGACGGTGTAGCCGGGCATCTTGTCGTGGATGCTCGCCGGCTCCTTGCCCATCTTCCGCGGGTTGGTGTGCGCCCACAGGGTGATGGTGTTGCCGAAGGCGTCGCGGAACTCACCGGTGTGCGCGACCATCCCCTTCCGCCAGTTGTGGGCGGGCTTCAGCGGCACCCACGCCCTCGGGTAGAAGTTGGCGATCGACGGCGTGACGACCGACCAGCAGGCGTCGCCCCAGGTGTCGATCCCGTGGTGGACGATCGTGGCGAGGTGCTGGTCGCCCCCGATGTGGAAGGCGAAGCCGCGTCGGAGCGCGTCAATGGCCTTGTTGCGGCCCGTCTGGGGCCAGCCGTTCGAGTCGTAGTCGGCGATCAACCGCCTCAGGCCGCCGCCGTGCAGGGTGGCGGCGTTGCAGAAGACGGTCTGCGACAGCGCGCACTTCATGTCCGCGCCCCGCCAGTCGCCCGACCAGGCCCGCAGGAACTTGAGCTGACGCTCGCCCAGCAGGCGCGCCCCGGGCACGTCGGCCGTCTTGGGATCGAAGCTCGGGTCGCTGACGTGGTCGCTCCGCCCCTTGGTCTTCGGCACGAGCCCCTCGGGGCCGGTCTTGAACTTGCGGTCCTCGACCACCGCGAAGCTCACCCGCCCGTAGACCATCTCGGTGTAGTAGACGCCGATCCCCTGTGCGAT
>CBFDBL010000524.1:0-5032 GCA_965603035.1 uncultured bacterium | reverse complement strand
GCGCGCCCGCTCGACCGCCTGGTCGCGGCGCAGCTCGGCGCCGAGGACGGCGAGTCGCTCCTCGGTGGTCTGCGCGTAGTCGTAGGTCAGCAGCTCGGCTCCGTCGGCGCGCGGCTCGACCCGCGAGGGCTTCCCGACGAAGCGATAGAGCCACCACCGGGTCGTCCTGCCCGGCTCGACGTGGCGCAGCACGTCCTCGGGCACGGGCCGGCCCGTGACGAGCGTCTCGAGCCGCTCGGGCGAGTAGACGCAGCAGCAGCCCAACGGCAGGCTGACGGCGCCCGCGAACGCCAGCATCAGGATGCGAACTCTCGACATCGCTCGATCCCCTTCAGCAACGGACCACAACATCGCAAGATGCTAACACGGGGCACACGGGCTGTCAATGGCCGCGGCCAACTCGCGTCTGGCGCCGGGTCGCCGGGTCTGCCTCTTGGCTCGTGCTCGTCGTCGGTGGGGCTGCCTCAGGGCCTGCGGCGCGGCTGCTCGAGCGTCTACGGAGCGGGGCCGGAGCGTTTCTCGAAAAAAACTTATGGCGCCGCGCCCAGCCCGATCCTTCTTGCACATATGCACTTACGCCTCGTGTCGGCGCCGCACGTCCGGCGGCGACGGTCACTTGCCGGGGGACTATGGCCTATAGGGGTGGAGAAGAAGGGTCTTCTGCCGGCCTTGGAGGGCCCGGCTTCTCGTACGAGCGCCGCTCGGAGGCGACGCAGGACCCAGTGGGCTGACCCCCCTCATGGCCGCCCCGTCGCCGCACGCTGCTCTTTGACAATTCGGGATCAGCCTGGCTCGTGCCTCGCGGCGAAGAGAGGCCGGGAGGACTCCGTAACGAGTCCTCCCGGCCCCCGGGCAGGTTCCAGGTTCCGGGTTTCAAGTTGCGGGCCCGAGCAGGAGCGATCCTCCCCGTCCCGGAACCCGGAACCTGGAACCCGGAACCTGGAACCGTATGGGACGGCGCGCGGAAGGCTTTGACTTCACGGGCGAATCCGGGACAATGACGGACAGGGAGGGAACCATCTCGACAGCCACTGAGGAGCCCGCCAACCCCATGGCCAAGGACAACTTCACGGTCTATCTCGTGCCCGGCTTCCACTCCGACGTCGTGTGGCTCGAGGACCAGCGCGACTACGCGGTGTCGCTGATGGGCGACGTGGACCAGAATCTCGCCGTCTGCCGCTTCGACCCGGCCTACGGCGTGTTCCTCCACGAGATCACCTATCTGAAGCCCTACCTCGAGCAGCGGGACTACGTCAGGCAGCTCATCGCCGACGGCCGCATCGGCACGGGCGGGACCCACGGCCAGCCGATCGAGGCGTGCATCGGCGGCGAGGGCCTGCTGCGCAACATCCTCTACGGCCGCCTCTACCACGAGCGCTGCCTGGGCGACGTGCCCGAGATCGCCATGCTGTGGGACGTGTTCGGCCACGTGCCGCAGCTCGGCCAGATCCTGGCGAAGACGCGCTTCACAGGGTGCATCTGGTCGAAGGACATTCGGGGCGCGCACGCGGCCTTCTGGCACCAGGCGCTCGACGGCTCGCGGTTCCTGTTCCGCCGCGTCATGTACGGCTTCGCCTCGCCGAGCGAGGAGGCGGCGCTCGACTACTTCCGCGGGTGCTTCGAGGAGCTGCGGGGCTACGGCTTCAAGAGCGACGTGCGGCTCGACTGCATCGACTTCAAGCCGCCGACGGGGTGGATGGCGGGCCGCTGCGGGGCGCTGGCGGAGGGCTCGCCGCGGGTGGTGGTGAGCGGGACGGCGCACGAGGCGTGGTTCCGCGCGGCGCACCAGCGGCTGGCCGACGGCAAGGCGACGGTGCCGGTGACGGCCCGCGACTTCGAGTGGCATCACCAGGGCACGGGGGTGTCGCGCGCCAACCTCAAGACGGGCAACCGCCTGGCCGAGAACGCCCTCCTGGATGCCGAGCGCTGGGCCACCATCGCCGCCTGCCTGGGCGCCAGCTACCCCGACAAGGCGCTCGACAAGGCCTGGCGCCAGGTGCTCTTCAACCAGCACCACGACGGCATGGCCGGGCCGCTTTGCGACCGCGCCTACCTGGACGCCATGCTCGGCTACCGCGAGGCGCTCGACCTGGCCACCGACGCGCTCGGCAACGCGCTCGACGCCATCGCCGGCGCCGCCGACACCCGCATCGGCCCCCGCAACGCGATCCCGCTGCTCGTCTTCAACGGCCTGAACTGGCCGCGCACCGAGCCGGTCGCGGCGACCGTCCGCTTCGAGCGGCCGGTCGAGAGCTTCGAGCTGCTCGGCCCCGACGGCAAGGCCGCGGTCTTCGAGGTCGAGCGCGTCGCCACCGCCGCCGACGGCAAGGTCGCGGAGGCCGAGATCACGTTCCTCGCCGCCGACGTCCCGCCCATGGGGCACACGGTCTACGCCGTCGTGCCGTCGAAGGAGCCGCTGCCGCAGCGCGAGACGGCGGGCGGGCTGACGATCGAGAACGAGTTCTTCCGCATCACGGTCGATCCGGCCCAGGGCGGCGGCATCACCAGCCTGTTCGACAAGCGGGCTCGGCGCGAGCTGATCCAGGCCGAGGCGGGCCCGGGCAACGAGCTGGTGGCGCTCGAGGAGAACCCGCACCGCAGCGAGCCGGCGTGGGAGCTCTACACGACGGGGCCGAAGGTCTTCTCGCGCGACCACGCCGCGAGCGTGGCCGTCGAGGTCGGCCCCGTGAGCCGCCGCATCGTCGTGCACGGCGAGATGACCGAGGGCCGGCCCGACACCGCCTTCCGCCGCCGCCACGACATCGTCCTCTACCCCGGCATCCAGCGCATCGACTTCACCACCCGCCTCGACCACTACCGCGGCGAGCACCACCTCTACGTCGCCACCTTCCCGGCCAAGCTGCGCGGCTGCCAGCCCGTGTTCGCCACCGCCTTCGGCGCCCTGAGCAAGCGGCCGTCGAAGGGCAAGCTCGACTTCCGCACCTCGAAGTGGCGCAACGACTCCGACTGCGGCGCCCGCCGCTGCGGCCACTGGTTCGAGCTGGGCCGCGCCGCCGTCCTGAAGGCCGGCTCGTCGCGGCTCGCCATCGGCATGGTCAACCTCGTCGTGCCCCACGACGAGAAGGTCGTCGAGCAGGCCCACAAGCTCCAGGACGCCTTCATCCGCAAGGGCGTGCCCGTCACCCCGCAGTTCGACGACTGCGACATGGCGCGGCGGGCCACGCTGGCGCACGAGGACGCCTGCCTGCCGACGCCCGAGCACTTCGACGTGGACCTCAAGTACGGGATGTCGTTCCGCATCAGCCTCGACGTGGGCGGGCAGAACCGCTACACGGCGGGCCTGCTCGAGCGGGTGGACCCGCGTCGGCGCTCGGCCTTCTTCAAGCGCCTCAAGGACGATCGCCACGCCTTCGTGCTGACCTACGACGACAGGATGCCCGGCGGCTGGCGCCCGCTGCCGGTGCTGCTCGTGTCGGCGACGAGCGCCCGGGAGCTGACCCGCGCGCTCGACGCGGCGCTCGCCGGCTTCGATCGCACGGCCACCCTCGAGATCGACCCGCGCGCCGACGTCACGCGCAAGCGCCACGCCCTCGACGACTACGGCCTCGCCGTCCTCAACCGCGGCAACATCCTCGCCTCCGTCGAGGCCGACAACACCCTCTGCCTCTTCCTCATGCACACCGCCGCCTGGGGCAACACCCCCTGGGGCAAGGACCGGCTCCCCTTCTTCCTCATCCCCGAGCACAAGTGCCACGTCTTCCACTACGCCCTCTACCCACACCGCGGCGACTGGCGCAAGGCCAGGACCTACCGCGCAGGCCTCGAGTACAACCACCCGCTCATCGCCGCCCAGGCCGCCCGACACAAGGGCACCCTCCCAACCACCCACAGCTACCTCCAGCTCGAAGGCGACAGCCTCGTCCTCTCGGCCCTCAAGCCCGTCGGCAACCCCACGGCCGCATTCCAGGCCAGCCCGCACGACGTCGCCGCCGACGGCCTGCTCGTCCGGTTCTACGAGGCCGAAGGCTAGCGACAGAAAGGCAAGCTCACCTTCTTCCAGCCCCTGCGGGCCGCCCGCGCGACCATCCTGCTCGAGGAGCCGGGCGACGAGGCCAAGGTGCTCGACGGCACGTCGGTCGCGCTCGCCGCCGGCGGCTTCGCCATCGAGAGCGTGGCCATCGTGCCCGAGCTGCCCGACAAGCCGCCCGCCAGCGGCCGCCTCGGGCCCGAGCACGAGCCAGGGCCCGTCGTCCACTTCCGCCACTGGCAGCACAACACTGGCGCCGGCCCGCTCGGCTACAGCCCCGTCGGCCTCTGCCTGCGAGGCCGCGTCAGCACGGCAGCCCACGTCCGACAGGGCGGCGTGACCATCAACACCCTCGAGCTCGGCATCGTCAACAACTACACCGACCGCCACGTCAAGGGCAAGGCCACCCTCCACGTCGGCCCCGGCTGGCACACCCTGCCCACCGAGGTGCCCTACGAGCTCGAGCCCGGCGGCCAGCAGCTCACGCCCGTGCTCCTCGCCTTCGACGACGCACGCCGCGACGGGTGGGTCAAAGCCCGCCTCAGCCACGGCGGCCAGGTCTACCAGGACGTCCTGCGCGTCGGCAAGGCCCCCTACATCGAAGCCACCCTCCGCCGCAGCCGCGAGGCCCTCACCGTCGAGCTCCACAACCCCGGCGTCGACCCCCTCGAGGGCTTCGTCGCCGCCGTCACCCCGCTGGAGTCGTGGCCCCATCGCTGCGTCGGCGCCTGCGCCCTCGGCGAGGTCGAGCCGCGCGAGCATCCCTTCGCCGTGCCCCCCGGCAAGACCGCCACCGTCGAGTTCGCCGTCCGCGTCCGCGATGAGGAGGCCCTCACGCGCCCCGACAGCATCTGGGCAGTCCTCAAGGTCGCCTGCAACGGCATGGTCGACTACATCCCCATCCCCGGCTCCAGCATCGTGACCTGAGCGAGAGCCCAGCAGGCGGGATGTCCCCATCCCGCGCAAAGAGACCTCCAACGCGCCCACGGGCCTAGCCCGCATTTCTCACCAGGTTTTGTCGTGGACGCCACAACGACATGCCAG
>CBFDBL010000523.1:0-5039 GCA_965603035.1 uncultured bacterium | reverse complement strand
TCATCTCCCCGCCGCCGCACCACGACATCTACTCGATCGAGGACATCGCCCAGCTCATCCACGACCTCAAGATCGCCAACCCCGAGGCCCGGGTCTCCGTCAAGCTCGTCTCCGAGGCCGGCGTCGGCACCGTCGCCGCAGGCGTCGCAAAGGCCAAGGCCGACATGGTCCTCATCAGCGGCCACGACGGCGGCACAGGCGCCTCACCCCTCACCGCCATCAAGCACTGCGGACTGCCCTGGGAGCTCGGCCTCGCCGAAACCCAGCAAACCCTCGTCGCCAACCGACTCCGCGACCGCATCCGCGTCCAGGTCGACGGCCAGCTCCGCACGGGCCGCGACCTCGCCATCGCCGCGCTGCTCGGCGCCGAGGAGTTCGGCTTCGGCTCCGTCGCCCTCGTCGCCGTCGGATGCGTCATGATGCGGCAGTGCCACCGCAACCGCTGCCCCGTCGGCGTCGCCACCCAGGACCCCGAGCTCCGCAAGCGCTTCCCAGGCAAGCCCGAGCACGTCGTCCGCTTCGTCCGCTTCCTCGCCGCAGAGCTCCGCGAGCACATGGCCCGACTCGGCTTCCGCACGCTCGACGAGATGATCGGCCGCGCCGACCTCCTCGAGGCCGCGCCCGACCCCGACCACCCCAAGGCGGGCACCATCGACTTCGACGCCATCCTCCAGCCCGCACGGCCCGTCAACGGCGGCGCCACCCGCTGCACCCGACCCCAGGACCACGCCCTCGCCGACCACCTCGACCGCGCGATCCTCGACCAGTGCCAGCCCGCCATCGACGGCGGCCAGCGCGTCCGCGTCGCCCTCGCCGTCCGCAACGTCCACCGCACCGTCGGCACCCTGCTCAGCGGCGAGATCGCCAAACGCCACGGCCCCGACGGCCTGCCCGACGACACCATCACCGTCGAGCTCACCGGCTCGGCCGGGCAGAGCGTCGGCGCCTTCCTCGCACGCGGCGTGACCTGCCGCATCGAGGGCGACGCCAACGACTACCTCGGCAAGGGCCTCAGCGGCGGACGCATCGTCGTCGTCCCGCCCCCAGGCGCGACCTTCGACCCGGGCAGGAACATCATCGTCGGCAACGTGTGCCTCTACGGCGCCACCAGCGGCGAGGCCTACATCCACGGCGTCGCCGGCGAGCGCTTCGCCGTCCGCAACTCCGGCGCCCTCGCCGTCGTCGAGGGGGTCGGCGACCACGGCTGCGAGTACATGACCGGCGGCACCGTCGTCGTCCTCGGCGAGACGGGGCTCAACTTCGCCGCCGGCATGAGCGGTGGCGTCGCCTACGTCTTCAACGAGACAGGCTTCTTCGACACACGCTGCAACCTCGACATGGTGGACCTCGAGGGCGTCTGGCTCCAGCCCGAGCAGACCCGGCTCAAAGCCCTCATCGCCGCCCACGCACGCCACACCGACAGCCCCCGCGCTCGGCGCATCCTCGACGACTGGCAGGCCTGCGCTCCCCTGTTCGTCAAGGTCATGCCCATCGACTACCGCGAATCGCTCGAGCGCATGCGACTCGCCGAGGACACCGACCGCGAGACCGTCGCCGCCACCGAGGAGGTCTTCGGGTAGCCACACACGAACGCCCAACGCGCCCTGGGGTCCTGGAAGGGCGGCATCGCCCGACGAGAGGTATCGATGAGTAAGGCCAACGGCTTCCTGCTCTACCCGCGAAAGGACCCGCCCAAGCGGGCGGTCGCCGAGCGGCTCCGCGACTTCCGCGAGATCGAGCAGCCGCTCCCCGTCCACGAGCTCGAGCGCCAGGCCGCGCGCTGCATGGACTGCGGCATCCCCTACTGCCACAGCTTCGGATGCCCCGTCGCCAACCTCATCCCCGACTGGAACGACATGGTCTACCGGCGGCACTGGGAGCGCGCGCTCCAGCTCCTCCACGCCACCAACAACCTGCCCGAGATCACCGGCCGCGTCTGCCCCGCCCCCTGCGAGGCCGCCTGCACCCTCAGCAGCGACCAGCCCGCAGTCTCCATCAAGCAGCTCGAGCTCCAGATCGTCGAGCACGGCTTCGACCGCGGATGGGTCCGACCCCAGCCCCCGCCCGAGCGCACCGGCCGCAGGGTCGCCGTCGTCGGCTCCGGGCCCGCCGGTCTCGCCGCCGCGCAGCAGCTCGCCCGCGCCGGCCACCACGCCGTCGTCTTCGAGAAGGACGACCGCATCGGCGGCATCCTCCGATACGGCATCCCCGACTTCAAGCTCGAAAAGTGGGTCATCGACCGACGACTCGACCAGATGACCGCCGAGGGCGTCGTCTTCGAGCCCAGGGTCGAGGTCGGCGCCGACCTCTCCGTCCGCTACCTCCGACGCACCTTCGACGCCGTCCTCATCGCCGCCGGCGCCCGCACCCCACGCGACCTCGACGTCCCAGGCCGAGACCTCGAAGGCATCCACCTCGCCATGACCTTCCTCACCCAGCAGAACCGACGCAACGCCGGCGACGCCATCCCGCACGACCAGCGCATCACGGCCAAGGGCAAGCACGTCGTCGTCATCGGCGGCGGCGACACCGGCAGCGACTGCATCGGCACCGCACGACGCCAGGGGGCCAGCAGCGTCACCCAGCTCGAGCTCCTCCCCAAGCCGCCAGACCAGCGCACCCCAGCCAACCCCTGGCCCACCTGGCCGCAGACCCTCCGCACCTCCTCCTCACACGAGGAAGGCTGCGAGCGACTCTGGAGCATCGGCACCAGGGAATTCGTCGGCCAGGACGGCAAGGTCCGGAAGCTGCGCTGCCTCCAGCTCGACTGGGGCGAGCCCGACGAGGCCGGTCGCTCCAGCTTCGCCGAGGTCCCGGGCAGCGCCTTCGAGCTCGACGCCGACCTCGTCGTGCTCGCCATGGGCTTCCTGCGAGTCGAGCACGGCCCGCTCGTCGAGGACTACGAGCTCGAGACGGACGAGCGGGGCAACCTGAAGGTAGGGCTCACCCACAGGACCTCGGCCCCTGGCGTCTTCGCCGCCGGCGACAGCGTGCTCGGCGCCAGCCTCGTCGTCCGAGCCATCGCGCTCGGGCGCCAGGCCGCCCGCGCCATCGACCGATTCCTCAGGGAGAATCGCTGACCCGTCACTCCCCCAGGCACCCGCGCAGCCCCGCCAGCGCCGCAGCCACCAGCGCCACCGCCAGCACCGACCACGCACACACCAGCACCCGCCGCCTGCGCACCGCCTCCTCGCCCACGGCACCGCGCCGGCGGTGGTACACCACCACCATCACCAACGCCGCCACCGCCGCCAGCGCGCTCGACCACAGCACCATCTCCCACACCGCTGCACCCACCACCATCCGAGCCGGAAGCGACAGGTTCACCAACAGCGCCGCTGCTCCCAGCGGCCACGCGCCGCGCGGGGCCATCGCCATCGCAGCCAGGCTCGTCCCCACGCACAGCAGCAACAGCCCGCCCAGGAACGTCGCCAGCATCAGACCCGACGCATCGCTGCCCACGCCCCCCAGCCGCCCGCGCTCCGTCAGCACGAACAGCACCCAGTTCGCCAAGCCCACCGCCGCGCTCGCACCCGCAAGCGCCGCGCTCCCGCCGTAGCTCCGCACAGGCTCCTCGTCCATCCATCCCTCTCCAGACACTCCCCCCCAGCACGCACCCCTACTCTATCACCAGCCCGCGCCCCCGATCAAGTCCCTCCCGCCCCGCTCCCCCCCCGCCGCGCTCCGCGACCGCCAATGATGCCACACTTCCGAAAGTGTGGCATCATTCCGGCGGCCGCGGGAGGTCTGTCGCGGGAGGGGAACACTCCAGGCGCCGAGCAGGTGGCCCCGCATCCACCGCGCGCCGCGAGGACCGATGATGGCGGACCTGTTCAAGTGTGATATCCCTGCGCCGCCCCGGGAGGTCGGTCGCCATGGCAGGAGGGGGTCACTCCGGGCACACAGCAGGCGCTCCCCCCTGCTGCGCGCCGCGAGGGCCAATGATGCCACCCTTTCGAAAGTGTGGCATCATTGCGGCGGCCGCGGGAGGTCGGTCGCGGCGGGAGGGGTCACTGCACCGGCGACGCCGGGCGCGCGGGGCGACGGACGAGGGGGATGAACAGCACGTCGAGCTTCCGCTCGCCTTCCGCCGTGCGCGCGGTGCGGAAGAGACGCCAGAGGAACGAGAACTGGCGGCCGCCGTCGGCTCGACGATCCCATGTGATGAAGGGGAAGACGTCGAGCGACCGGCCCCCGTCGAGCCGCTCGTCGTGCAGCACCCGCCACAGGACGCGCGAGCGGCGATAGGCGTGATAGGCCTCGTCGTCCCAGAAGTCGGTGCCCTCGCGCGCCCGCCAGTCGTAGAGCCAGAGGAGCAGGCGGAAGTCGCCCTTGCGCTCCGGCTCCTGCGCCGGCAGCCCTCCGGCCCGCTCGCGGCTGTGCCACTCATAGCGGCACAGCGGGAAGAGCCCCCAGTGGCAGTTCCGGTCGGTGGTCGCGGCGGCGTCGGGCCGGCCGAGCGGCGTCTCGCGGCGCCCGGTGCGCACGTGCCAGGCGAGCGGGAGCAGGGATGGGACGTGCAGCGAGGCCTCGCGGGTCTCGACCCTGGCCGTCGGCTCGCCCGTCTTGTCGGTCGTCGTCTCGTCGCTGTGGCGGCGACGCCATCGGAAGAGCGGGAAGAGGCTGGCCCGCGTCCGCCCGTCCGCGCCGCCCCACTCGACGCGCGTGAGCGGCAGGCCGAGCGTCGTCTGCCCGTCCGCACCGCGCGACCAGCGGCCGAAGACGAGCAGCCGGAACGTCCGCGACCCGTCTTCGCCCCGCCTGTAGTAGTAAAGCGGGAACAGGTGGTGGGTCACCGACGTCGCGTCCCAGCCGAGGTGGGCGAGGGGCCAGGGTGCCCACACGTCGTGCTCGTCGCCGTCGTAGCTGTGGTGGAAGAGCGCGGTGCCGAGGTTGAGGAAGCCTTCGTCGCCCTCGCTCCGCCACGACGCCAGCGGCGACAGGAACATTCCCTCGCCGCGGCTGTAGTAGTAGAGCGGCAGGACGTGGTGCTCGAGCTCGCCGCCGCCCCACCGGGCATGGACGAGCGGCGCGAAGGC
>CBFDBL010000522.1:0-5050 GCA_965603035.1 uncultured bacterium | reverse complement strand
GCGGACCTTCGCGTAGCCGTCGGCCATGAGGGCGGCGCCCTGCTCGTGCTTGGCGAGCACGGCGTCGAGTGTGGGCGAGGTGTGGATCGCGTCGTAGAGGCCGAGGATGTAGCTGCCGGGGATGCCGAAGACGTAGCGGACGTCCTCGAGCTCGAGGTAGGCGGCGATGAGGTCGCGCACGAGGGTCTTCCGGGCGGCCTTCGGCATGGTGGGGCCTTCGTCAGCAGTGGGTCAGGGGCGTCGGGGCAGGCGGTCGCGCCGGGCCGCCAGCTCGGCGTCGGTCACGCGGCGGCCGCCGCTATAGAAGGGCGCGAGCCGGAAGCCGTGGCGCTCGGCCAGGGCGGCGATCTCGGCCATCCGCTCCGGCACGATCCGCCCCTTGCCGCGCGAGTAGCTCTCGTAGCGGCCCTCGAGCGCCAGCACGATCGCCTCGGCGAAGCAGCCGTAGAGCACGTCGGGGCTCGGCAGGCCGTTGTCGAAGCCGAAGTCGATGGCGCTCGGGGTGGCGACCAGGCCGCCGTCGAAGACGAAGACGTCGTCGCGGCCGGTCCGCGCCGCGACGTTCTTGGGGTAGCCGACGTCGGAGGCGCTGGCGACGCCGAGCACGGCGTGGGCCTCGTCGAGCGCCTCGCGGTTGTCCGTCGTCACGTGCACGGGGCCGTCGAGGGTGGCGGCCAGGGCGTCGAGCTTGCCGCGGCCGCGCGCCGCGAGGTGCAGCCTGCCGACCTGGGGCGCCAGCGCGCGCGCGCAGGCCGAGCCGATGTCACCCGTGGCCCCGATGATCGCCACCGTGGCCCGCGACAGCTCGACGCCGAGCGCCGCGGCCGCCCGCCGCAGGCCCGCCACCGCCATCGCAGCGGTCAGCGTGTTGCCCGTCGTCACGGCGATGGGCGCCGAGTCGATGGCCGAGCCGTGGCCGTTCTCGCCGAAGATCGATGTGAAGCCGCCGAGCGCGGCGATCCCCGCGCCCAGCTCGCCCGCCAGCGCGCACGCCGCGCGCACCTTCTCGAAGATCGCCTTCGGGCCCAACCGCACCATCTCCGGCAGCAGCGTGCACACCACGTTGTAGCCGCTGACCACCGCGCCCGTCGCCGAGCGCACCCCCTCCCACTCGTCGAGCTGCATCGGCGGCGTCCACTCGAACACCCGCGTCAGCAGCGCGTCGGACGGCAGCGAGCCGCCTGGCTTGTAGAAGCGCAGGATCCGACGCAGGTGCGCCAGATCGTAGGGATGGGTGATCAGTGCGAACTTGCGGGCCATCGCGCCTCCTGCCTCGCGCCGGCGCCCTCGACGCGCTCCCGCACCGAGCCCAGCATCTGCCGGATGTTCGCCTCGATCTTCTCGCGCACCACAGGCCCCACCGCCTCCTCCAGCACTGCGACCCCCAGCGAGTAGTCCAGCTCGCACACCGCCAGCGTCCCGCCCTCGCACCCCTCGAACTGCCACCGACCGTCGAACTGCTCGATGTCCCCGTCGAGCAGCTCGAACGTCACCACGCGCCTCGCGTCGTCGTAGCGGTCCTGCTCGCGCCACTCGAGCGGCGCGCCGTCGAGGTCCGTCACCCAGTGGCTCACCGCGCGGTCGCCCTCGCGCTCGGTCACCTCGATGCTCGTCACGTTGGGCATGAAGTCGGGGAACGTCTCGGGGTTGCGGAAGAGCGCGTAGACGTCGCCGGGCTCGGCTCGGATGAACGCCTCGACTCGCACGTGAGGCATCTACTACTCCTTCGACCCGCCGCGCACGCGACCTCACCGCCTCCCGCGCCCCATGCGACCATAGCCTGCACTTGCGTACAAGGGACGGACAGCACCAAGCCGGCGCCAGTCCTCATTATACGCCCATCGGGGCGCCCCTGTCAAAGCCTCCAACCCCCCGGAAAAAAGCGGGCACTCACCCGCCGCGCGGGTCCCCGCCGCGAGCCGGGGCAGGCAGCCCTCCAGCCTAACCCCAACCACGCAAAGCACTACCAGCCGCGCCGCGCGCCGCTCGCGGTCCCCGTCCCCCCGGCCTGCAACTCTCGTGCCACCCGCCGCCTTGACGGCGGCCCGCGCCGCCACTATAGTGGCCCGCCGGAGGTCGAGAGCCCCGTGTCGCTGTCCCACGCCGAGACCCGCCGCGTCGTCGCCGAGCTGGCGCCGCTGCTCGCCGGCGGCCGGCTCGAGAACGCCTGGCAGGACGGCCCGACCACCGTCGTGCTCACCCTCTACGCCCAGCGGGCCAAGCACCACCTGCTCCTGGCCGTCCGGCCCGGCTTCTCGCGCCTGCACCTGGTGGCCGAGCGCCCGCGCGGCGGCGACGTGCCGCCCTTCGCCAAGGCGCTGCGGCAGGCGCTCCGCGGCCGCTCGCTCGCCTCGATCGCGGCCTCGGGCACGGATCGCATCGTCGAGCTGGCCTTCGGCCCCCCCGGCGAGCCCGTGGGCAGGCTCGTCGCCGAGCTCACGGGGCGCACCAGCAACCTCTACCTGCTCAAGCCCGACGGCCGCATCCTCGCCGCGCTCCGCTCCACCCGCAAGGCCCAGCGCGACCTGCGGCCCGGCGCCGCCTACGAGCCGCCGCCCCCGCCGCCCCCTGCACAGGCCGCGCTCCGCGACCGCTTCGCCGACGCTGCGTCACCCAACCACGCCGTCGCCGCTCACTACCACGGCACCGAGGCCCGAGAGCGCGTCCACGCCCTCCGCACCACGCTCGCAGCACGCATCAAGGCAGACCGCAAGCGCTCCCTCCGACTCCTCGCCAACCTCGACGCCGACCTCGAGCGCGCCGGCGACGCCGACCGCCTCCGCCTGTGCGGCGAGCTGCTCAAGCTCCATCTCGGCGACGTCCAGCCCCGCCAGACCCTGCTCACCGTCCCCAACGTCTTCGACCCCGAGCAGCCCGAGATCGCCATCGCGCTCCAGCCCACGCAGACCCCCCAGCAGAACATGGAGCGCTACTTCCGCCGCTACAAGAAGCTCGTCGCCGCTCGCCGCCAGCTCGCGGGCCGCGCCGCAGACGCCCGCGGCCGCGTGGAGGGGCTCGACCGTCTCGCCCTCGCCGTCCAGGAAGCCGAGTCGCTCGAGGGGCTCCAGGCCCTCGCCGGCCAGCTCGGCGGCACGCAGCGCCCTGGCCAGCGACGCAAGGCGCCCGCCAGCGGCCCCCACCGCTTCCGCTCCGCCGACGGCCTCGACATCCTCGTCGGCCGCACCACCCTCCAGAACGACGAGCTCACCTTCCAGATCGCCCGCGGCAACGACCTCTGGCTCCACGTCGAGGGTTATGCCGGCAGCCACGTCGTCGTCCGTCTGCCCAAGGGCAAGAGCGCGCCGAAGGACACCCTGCTCGACGCCGCCACCCTCGCCGTCCACTTCAGCCAGCTCCGCAAGGCAGGCGGCGGGCCCGTCGCCTACTGCGCGGTCAAGCACGTAGCGAAGCAGCACGGCGCAGGCCCCGGCCAGGTGCTCTACACTCAGAACAAGCTGCTCCACATCGACGTCGAGCCCGCCCGCCTCGCGCGCCTCATGCGCCGCGACGGCTAGTCGCCGCCGCGCGGTCTTCGCTCGGCACCGCGTAGCGCAAGCGTCCCGCTTGCGGGGGGGTACGTCGCCTTGGCGGCGCACAGCCCCATCTCGGAGTCGTTTAGGTGTGAGATCAGCCGCGCAGCTCTCGCAGCGTGCCGTGGAGCCGGCGAGCAGGGCAGCGCCGGAGCGGGTCTGCTGGCACGTCGTGCCGCGGAGCGGCGGCCCCCGCGTCCCCACGCGGAGCGTAGGGACGAGCGCGGATACGGGCAGGACGTAGCGTAAGCGTCCCGCTTGCGGGGGTTGACGACAAGCGAGACGCCCGTCGCCACGATCGAGATCGGGTGGGGCTGCCGGCTCGTCGTGCCGCGGAGCGGCGAGCCGCCGTGCAACCGGGAGAGGACTCGGCTCGGCGGGAGCCTCGCCCCCCCAGATCGGGGCTACTCGGTGGTCTCGATGACGACGGTGACGCCGCCGCTGTTGTTGGCGTAGGTGCCGCCCTCGTTCATCCCCGCGTGGAGGACGCCGTCCTCGGCGACCTCGAGGGTGTGGTCGGCGCCGATCTTGAAGGGCTCGCCGTCGCCGAGCCGGCCCCGCAGGTGGAAGGCCTTGTCTCCCGGCCCATGCCACTTGCTCCTGGGCGAGATGCGCCAGCGTCCCGTCGCCGTGATGTGGAGCCTCTGGCCCCGGCGCACCTTCATCGAGAAGGGCCACGGCTCCCTCACCGAGATGGCGATCGGCTCCGACCGCGTCGTCTTCGGGCCCTCGCCGCGCCGCTCGTCGGCGGGGGCGAGCCGGCGGAGGCGGATGTTGCGGAAGGCCGACCGGCCGCGCCAGTTGCACATCCCGAGCGGCCGGAGCGCCCGATAGTCGTCCCAGCCGCTCACGTCGTGGTCGACCAGCGACAGGTCGATGAGCTGCTCGCCATCCAGCCACACCTGGATCGCGGCCCGCGTGACCCGCAGGCGAATGCGGTACCAGCGGTTACTCTCGAAGGTCATCTCCTTCGTCGACGGGTTGTCGTTCCACTTGCGGCCATCGACGCGATGGATGCCCACGTGCTTCTTCCATCCCCCGAAGATCACTGCGTTGCTCAGCTCGCCCACGGGGAACTGGAGGGTGCACAGCGCATCGCCCTTATCTACCCGCATGGCGTCCAGTTCGAGCTCGTAGTTGATCCTGGGGGTGTCGCGGGCGCAGGCCACGCCGGTGCGCGGGTCGCCTGGGTCAAGGATGAGCTGCCCCTCGGCGACATGCACCTCGCCGCACCTCCCGCTTCCCGGATCCCCGCCGGCGGCTAACTTCGCCGCGGCCCGCCACCCGCGCAGCGTCTTGCCGTCGAACAGGCTGACCCATCCCTTGTCCACTGCCTCGCGCTTCGGCGGGAGCTTGACCTGGACCTGAATGCTGGTGAAGCGGGCGCCTGTCGCTCGCTCCGACGGGGCGGCGCCGAGGGTGCGCGCGACGTAGGGGGTGCTGCTCAGCCCCGTGTAGGCGGCGCCGGCCGTCTGGTAGTAGAGCGCGGTCTTGGGGGCGAACCAGTTGCCGACGAAGAC
>CBFDBL010000521.1:0-5056 GCA_965603035.1 uncultured bacterium | reverse complement strand
GCTGGTACATGGCGAGGACCGAGTAGTAGGTGTAGTAGAGGTCGCCGACGAGCTGGTTCTTGCCCTTGCCGGCCTTGCCGCCGACCTTGCTCTGATGGCTGAGCAGGTAGTTGGCGCCCTGTCGGATCTCGGCCTCGTACTCGCCGCCGACGAACTGGCGGGAGAGCATGCCGATGGCCGAGACGGCCGGCCAGGCGTCCTGGCGGCTCACCAGGTAGGAGCTGCCGCCGTACTCGCGGAAGGTGTTCTTGAGGAACACCCGCGAGCGCTCGAAGCACTGCTCGGGCACGTTGAGCTCGGAGCAGAGGCCGGACTTGAAGGCCATGACCTGCCAGCCGGTGACGGACATGTCGCCCTCGCCGCGCGGGACGGAGCCCTGGTAGCGGAAGCCGCCGTGGTCGGGCTGGACCGAGACGATGAAATCGACGGCCTTCTGCGCCATGCGGCCGACCTGGGGCGAGCGGCTGAGGCCGTAGGCCTCGCTGACGGCCATGGCGGCGATGCCCTGCTCGTAGAAGGTGCGCCAGCCGAACGAGCCGTTGGGCTTCTGGTTGGCCTTGAGCCAGGCGAGTCCCTTGGCGACGGTGGTCTTGAAGGGGCCTTTGGTCTGGGTGTAGCCGGCTCCGAGGAAGGCGAGCAGGGCGAGGCCGGTCATGCCGACGTCGTAGTTGCCGCCGCCGTCCCAGCGCTTGCAGTTCCAGCTCCCGTCCTTCTCCTGGGCCTTGGCGAGCCACACGAGGCCGGCGCGGACCGCGCTCTCGGCATGGCGCGACGTGCCGCCCCGGCCACCCATGGCGCGGGCCCTGCCCGAGCGGTTGCGGCCCGAGTAGATCCCCCGGGTCAGGCCCGCCTTGTCGGTCTCGACGGCGAACACCGGGGTGGCCGACGGTGGGTCAATGGTGGGGACGGGCCGCTCCACGTCCTTCACCAGGTCCTCCACCGGTGGCAGGTCGAGGTCGGGGCCTGGGTCGTCCTTGCTCGGCGGCTCGGGCGAGATCGGGATGTCCTCGATGGGGACCTCGAAGTCCTCCTCGATCTCCTCCTGCTCCCACGGCTCGGGCTCCTCGACCATCTCCTCGCGCTGCTCCTCCACGAGGTTCACCTCGAGGGTCAGGTACTGCTCGGCCTCGACGATGCGGTAGGGCCACTTCCAGAAGACCAGGAGCGCGATGGCGTGGACCAGGAACGAGATGGTCCACCAGGGCAGGCGTTTGGTCTGCTCGCCGACGAACTCCTGCCACCAGGTCGGCTCTTCGTCGTCGATGTACTCGTCGAGCTCTTCCTCGAGCTCCTCGGTGTGCTCTTCGCGTGCCATCGGCTGGCCTCCGGGGATGGTGCTCGTCCAGCGCCGCATCGGTACGAAGCGCCCGTGTGGGCCCTCGTCTGTTCAGCGTACCGGCAGGGCGAAGGGTTCACATCTTTTCTGGCATTTCTGCACGCGCCCGGCCGGTTGCAGCGCGGGTCTCTGCCTTAAGTATACAGGGAGTGGAGCCGCCGTGTCAAGCGTGAAATGCCGCGGCGGGGCGGGGCCGAGCGGTTGTCGCCAAGGGGTTGCTGTGCCACCACTTACGGCGGTGCGTCGGCTCAGCGCTCGCGGTGCACCTGACCGCCCTGGTCGGCGACGGACATGAGGCCGACGTTCTGGTCGGCGAGGCGCGCCATGCCGCCGGCCCGGCCCTTGGCCCGGGCGGCGCGGCCGGCCGCCGCGGCGCCCTTGCCGCCGCCGTAGAGGATGCAGTAGATGGCCACGGGACGGTAGCGGTTGTAGAGCCCGAAGACGCCGACGATGCGGTCCCACGACTCGAAGGTCCCGCCCACGGGCGCCGCGTCGGAGAGGTAGACGATGGTGTCCATCTCGGGCAGACGGGTGCCCTCCTCCATGGCGTCGAAGGTGCGGGTGCCCCAACTGAGCTCCATGTACTGGATCGCGTCGTTCGCCGACGCGCGGTGCCTGGCGCCAATGAGCGCGCCCGGGCGCAGGACGTGCACGATCCCCCCGAAGTTCACGACGTTGAACTTCATGTGCTCCGGCATCCGCTCCAGGGTGTCGGACATGGTCAGCTTCAGCGACTTGATCTTGTCGCCCTTCATCGACATCGAGGTGTCGAGCACGAACACCACGCGGTTGCTGATGATCTTGCCGCCGTAGAAGTCGGTGAGCGACGCCACCTCGATGTCCTGCACCCGCTTGCTGTCGCGGAACTTGCGGGTCGCCTCGGGGTCCACCTCGAAGGCCTCGCCGTGCTCGTCCCACCACGCGTCCCACTTGAACTGGAGCTCCTGGTCGAGCTGGGGCACGATGGAGAGCAGCGCGTAGGCGGCGTCCTGGCGGAAGCGTCCCAGCTCGGCCTTGAGGGTGCTGAGCAGCGCGGGCACCGACTCCTTGGCGGGGATGGCGCCGAGAGCCGACAGGAGGGCGATGCGGACGGGCCATGGGGGCTCGGCCTGGAGCTTCTTGAGCAGGACGGGCACCGACGCAGGCGCGCCGATGGCCTCGATGGCCCTGGCGGCCTCGGCCTGGACGCGCAGGTCGGGGTGGTCGAGCAGCGCGTGCATGCGGTCGGTGAAGCGCCCGTCGGCGGCCTCGGCGACGGCCTGGCAGGCATAGAGCAGCGCGTGGCCGCGGACGTCGTAGCTGTGGAGCAGCGGGGTGAGCCTGGCGTAGCGCTTGGGGACGGGGATGCGGACGGCGAGCACCTTGCGGGTGGTCTCCTCGGGCAGCTCCTCGTCGAGGACGGCGAGGTAGAGGAGTCGGGCGCCGGCGAGGCCGGGCGCGCCGGCCGTGCTGAGCTTGACGATGCGGTCGCGCACCGTGTCGAGCTCGGCGTAAGCGGCGGCGAGCACGGCGAGCTCCTGCACGTCCTTCGAGCGGTCGGCGAGGAGCTTCGCGATGGTGGGATCGAGGTCGATGCGTGCGACGGCGACGTCGCGCTTGTCGTCGCCCTTCTTCTTGTCGCCGCCCTTGGCGCCGGGCCCGATGTTGCCGAGCGAGTCGGCGTGGGCGTAGGTGGCGACGATGGTGGCGGCGAGGCCGCGGCTCGAGGCCGAGCGGCTCGCCAGCAGGTCGCGCAGGATCTTCTCGACGTGCGGACTCCAGGCGGCCAGGACCGCCGCCTTGCCGAAGAAGCCCTCCCGCGCGGCCAGCGCCCGCACGACCGCCGCCGTCTTGCCCACCGCGTAGTCGCTCTTCTCGAGGTACATCCCGACGCACAGCGACACGGTGGACGGGTGGCGCTCGCGCCGGATGATCGCCAGGGCGTCCTCGGCCTCGATGCCGCCCTTGCGCCCCCGCACCGCCTTCTGCTCCTTGTCGTCCTTGTCCCGCGCGCCCAGCACCTGGCGCGCGAAGTCGCCCCCGGCCCGCGCGCGCACCGCCCACGACCACGCCACCAGCACCACCAGGCACAGGCGCACCGGCCAGGGAACGACGCGGCAGGCGGACGTCGAGCGGGCGGATGCGGAGCGCGCCATGGTCGGCTCCTCCTACTGCGTGCGACGCGCCCTCGGGTCCCACGGCGGGACGACGCCGGGGCGCGGTCACGGCCCTCGCGGCTTCGGGCGCTTCCAGGCGACGGGTCGGCGGTTGAGATCGACGGTGCCGTAGGGGGTCTGGATGGAGCCGGAGAGGGAGAGGGACGGCTTGCCCGGCCTGTCGCCTCGGGCGATGCGCAGCAGCGCGGCGGTGGTCGAGATGCTGCCCGTGAGGGTCAGGTCGCCCCGCTGGTCCGGGCCGATGGCCCCGCCGGTCGTCGCCGCCAGGCCCACGACGTCCACCTTGCCGAGCTGGAGCTGGTAGCGGAGATCGTGGATGCCGATGGGGAACGCGTTGGGGTTGTGGACGTCGGCGTGGAGGGTGACCTGGGCGCCGCGCCACGACACGGGCGAGTAGGCCAGCCGCAGGCCCTCGAGCCGGGGCGCGTGCATCACCGGCACCGTGCCGCGCCGCGACAGCGGCAGTTGCCGCGTGTAGCCCAGCACCGACACCAGCAGCGTGCCGTGCAGTCGGTACGACACCTTCTTCGCCTCGCGGAACTGTCGGTACGTGCGCCATAGCTTCGCGTAGCTGAGCGCCGTCGGGAGGGTCACCGTGCCGGTACTCCGTGGAGGCACATCCAGGTGCACCATCCGCTCGCCGCTCAGGAGGTCCGAGCCCTCGACGGCCAGGCCGTAGCGCAGGACCGGCGCCTTGAGGCGCACGGGATAGGGATTGCGGACATCGAGGTCGAAGGCCAGCCTCACGCTCTCGAGGTCGATGCCCACGATACGGGGGCGCACGTCCGTCACCCGCGGCCGTCCCACCCAGGCCATGAGGCGCCCGCAGCCCGTCCCCAGCAGCCCGAGCCCCACGACCGCCAGCACGCCCAGTCGTCGCCTCATGCCCCGTCGTCCCCGTGTCCCCGTCGGGCGTTCCCCACGTGCCTCGTGCCCCTCGGGGGCAGCGCGCAGGCAGGCCGACTTCCTCAGTGCGGCCGCACCCTTTTACACGCGCCGGGGGTGGGAGTCAACCACCGCGGCGCCGAAAGCGCCCCTGCATCCTTGCAGCCCTGCAGGGCAAACCGTGCCGGCGGAAGCCCAATCCATTCCGACTATCACGCACTGACCTCTGCACGAGCAATGCAATGCTCGGGTGGCGCCAAGCCTGGCCGGCCAGCCGCGCACGTTGTTGGAACAGGCCAGTGCGGCCTGCGAATCCCGCAGCCCGTAAGCTCACTGACGGCGCAGCCGTTTGGCGAGGTGACGGTCCCGCTGCGCCCTGCCGAGGCTGGTGAAGGGGGGCTGTCACCTCGTCCCGTGCGCGTCCGGGCCGCGGCTCCGCTCGCCCCTGGCTCCCGTCGCCCTCTGCGAAGGGAATGCCGGCTATTGGCCGCAAGGGGTGCGGCTGGGCAAGCGGCGAGGCCGCCGCCCTCGCCTGCGTGCGAGGACGCCCTGCGGCTCGGCCAGAGTCGAAAGGAATCAACATGTCTGTGTGGCTTGCGGACGGGACACACAGGTGCTTATTCATCAGCGCTCCTGCTGAGCCGCCGCGCGCGAAGCGCCTGCTTGCCAGTCGGCCTGA
>CBFDBL010000520.1:0-5061 GCA_965603035.1 uncultured bacterium | reverse complement strand
ATTTCGGAGTTGGCCAACTCCGAAATGAGCTGAGGGGGCCGCGCGATGCTTGAGATGAGCCCGGTTGTCTGCGGAGCGAAGGCCCGCGAGCCGAGGAGGGGCGCCGGCGGCCACAGCTTGGCGCTGGGCGTCGCTATCGGCGCTGAGAGACACGGCGATAGGCCGGGTCCGCTCGGCCAGCCGCAGGGCTTCGGAGGGTTATTTCGGAGTTGGCCAACTCCGAAATGAGCTGAGGGGGCCGCGCGATGCTTGAGACCACCGCCGCCGTTTGCCGAGCCATCGCCTCGGAGCCGAAGCTGCTTCTCCTGCACCAACTTGCCCTTCATGGTGAACTGGATGCGGTGGAGCTCGCGAGCCGCACTGACCTCGCTGCGGGCGGCGTGTCACGTCACATCCAGCGGCTCAGTGGCTTGGGGCTCGTCGAGCGTCGGCGATCGGGCGCCCACGTCTTCTGCCGCTTGGCGTGCTCGGAGCAGCACGACTTCGGGGCAAGCGCCGCAGCCCTTCTTCTGCGGGTCTGGCGGGATCCTCGGTGGGCCACGTCGGGGTGGGACGAGGAGGGCATTCTGCATCTTCAGCCGAACATGCTCGGGCATGTCAACCAACAGGTTGCACGGGCCCTCGATGTGGTCTTCGACGCGGCGACGGCGTTCGGCAACGTGCGACGCCTCCAGTTGCTCCGCTTGGTGGTGCGGGCGGGCTCGTGCACGGACGAGCGGATCGTCGCAGAACTCAAGATGTCGCCGGTGGCGTGTTGGCGACATACCGACAAACTGGTGCGGCGTGGCGTATTGAGGCGTCAAGGCGCCGCAGGTTGGGCGCTGTCGGAAGGACAGCGAACGCCGGTCCATGCAGCGCTGTTGTCGCTGGTCCTCGGTCGGCTCGGGTAGGCATTTCGGAGTTGGCCAACTCCGAAATGAGGGTGGTCGGACTACTGCCGACCTCGAGCGCCTGACGGCGCTGTGCACGGAGCAAGCAGGATGCCAACGATGACGACACCGGCCCAGACGCGGCGAGGCTTCCTCAGGACGCTCGGCCTCGGAGCAGCGGCCCTCGCTACGCCCCGCCTCTCAGCCGCGGCCGAAGGCCAACGCCGCAAGCTCAACGTGGTGTTCATCCTCATCGACGACCTCGGGTGGGCCGACCTGGGCTGCTACGGCAGCACCTTCTACGAGACGCCGAGCCTCGACCGCCTGGCCCGCGAGGGCATGCGGTTCACCGACGCCTACGCGGCCTGCCCCGTGTGCTCGCCGACGCGGGCCAGCATCGTGACGGGCAAGTACCCCGGGCGGCTGCACCTGACCAACTGGTTCTACGGCGACATTCGCAGGCAGCTCCGAGGCCCGGCCTATATCCGCCAGCTCCCGCACGACGAGACGACCCTCGCCGAGGCCTTCAAGGCCGCAGGCTACGCCACCTGCTTCGTCGGCAAGTGGCACCTCGGCCCCGAGCCCTTCTGGCCCGAGCATCAGGGCTTCGACGTCAACATCGGTGGCCACTCCGCTGGCCACCCCCGCAGCTACTTCAGCCCCTACCGCAACCCGCGCCTGCCCGACGGCCCGAAGGGTGAGTACCTCACCGACCGCCTCAACGCCGAAGCCCTCCGCTTCCTCGACGCCCACCGCGACGAGCCCTTCCTCCTCTACCTCTCCCACTACACCGTCCACACCCCCATCCAGGGCAAGAAGCCGCTCGTCGAGAAGTACAAAGCCAAGGCCGCCAGGCTCCCGGCGCCCGACGGCCCCGCCTTCATCGCCGAGGGCGACACCGTCGCCAGGCAGCGCCAGGACCACGCCGTCTACGCCGCCATGGTCGAGTGCATGGACCACAGCGTCGGCAACATTCTGCGCAAGCTCGCCGAGCTGGGCGTCGCCGACCGCACGGCCATCGTGTTCATGTCCGACAACGGCGGGCTCTCGACCCATCGCGGCGCGCCCACCTCGTGCGTGCCGCTGCGCGCCGGCAAGGGCTGGCTCTACGAGGGTGGCATCCGCGAGCCCATGATCATCAAGTGGCCGGGGGTCACCCGGCCCGGCTCGGTGTGCCGCGAGCCTGTGGTCAGCACCGATTTCTACCCGACCCTGCTCGAGATGGCAGGCCTGCCGCTCCGCCCGGCCCAGCACGCCGACGGCGTGAGCCTCGCGCCCCTGCTCAAGGGGGCCAGGACGCTGGGCCGCGAGGCCCTCTTTTGGCACTACCCCCACTACTCGCCTCAGGGCGGCCGGCCCAGCGGCGCCGTCCGCGCCGGCGGCCTCAAGCTCATCGAGTTCTTCGAGGACAGCCACGTCGAGCTCTACAGCCTGCGCGACGACGTCGGCGAGAAGCACGACCTCGCCGACAAGATGCCCGAGAAGGCCGCCGAGCTGCGCCAGCGACTCCACGACTGGCGCAAGGCCGTCGAGGCTCGCATGCCCACCCCCAACCCCAACTACCGCAAGGGCGCCGCCAAGCCCACGCCGGCCAAGCCGCCCAGCAAGGGCGCGAAGGACGGCGACTTCGCGTTCCTCCGCGCCGCAGCCGTGGACGGCCACAGGCTCGGCTACGCCCTGCGCACCTCCGGCACCCAGGCCCCCGGCCTCGCACTCAAGAAGCTCGACAAGCCGCTCACCGGCAAGATCACGTTCAGCGTCAAGCTCCAGTCGCTCGCCACCGACCCGTCGCCGCGCACCTATCGCAACGGCTTCCTCGTGCTCGGCGACGGCACGGACGACGCGCAGCTCGAGCAGTGCGGTCTCTATCTTGGCGGCCGTCGCTTCTACGCCGTCGGCTCAGGGGCACGGCGCGTCGAGAGGCCGCTGCCGGGCGACCCGCTCCGCCCGTTCGAGCTCCGGGTCGTCGTCGATCTCGCGGCGCAGAAGCTCGCGATGACGTGTGAGAAGATCACCCTCGAGACGAAGCTCGCTCGCCCGCTGCGCGCCATCACCCACGTCGGCTACGCCGCGACGAGCACCACCACCGCCTTCAGCCCGGTGGTCATCGAGTAGGAGGCATGCGATGACGGTGCTGATCCTGAACGGGGCGCGGAACCCCAAGGGGCAGACGGCGCGGGCCGCCGAGGCGCTGGCCGCGGGCGTCCGCGCGGCGGGCGGCGAGGTCGAGCACGTGATGCTGCCGACCCTGGCCGTCGAGCGCTGCCGCCAGTGCAACGACGACGGCTGGGGCCTCTGCCGCGCCGAGGGCCGCTGCGCGATCGAGGACGACCTCGCGGCGCTGATCGCGAAGATCGAGGCGGCCGACGCCGTGGTCTTCGCCACGCCCGTCTACTTCAGCGACCTGTCCGAGAGCCTGCGCGCGTTCCTCGACCGCCTGCGCCGCACGTGCATGCACGAGGCCGGCAGGGCCAGGGTGAAGGGCACGCCGGCCATCGGCCTCTGCGTCGCCGGCGGCGGCGGCGGCGGCGCGCCGAGCTGCACCACGAGCCTCACCAGGGTGCTCGGCACGTGCAGCTTCGACTGCCTCGACATGCTCCCCGTCCGCCGCCAGAACCTCCAGGCCAAGCTCCCGCTCCTCGCCGCCGCGGGCCAGTGGCTGGCCGGCCGCGGCTAGCTCGCACGCAGCGATCCGGCCTGGCCGGCCTTCGGCAGCCCGACTCACGCCTGAAGGCGTGGACTCCCAAGGCGCGCCAAGCTGTTCGGAGTCTCGCCCTTGAGGGCGAAGCCAGGCCTCCGCAGGCCAACGGTTCCCTGCGAGTCCTCCGGCCGCTGCGCACGCGCCTACATCGTGCGGGGCTCGGAGCTCAGTGCTGCACCCGCGCCCAGCGCAGCCAGGCCGCCTCGATCTTCGCGAGGTCGGCCTCGAAGACGGCCTCGAAGGCCTCCTTCGAGCTGCTGCCGTCCTTGATCGCGTCCACCAGCCGTTTTGCCTTGTTGGGGAACTTGGTGACCAGCCAGTCCACGAGGCTGGTGGACATGGCCCACTCGACCGAGCCCATCTCGCCGGGGTTCTCGTAGGCGAACAGCCGTTCCCACGTCGGGATCTTCTTCTTGCGGATCGCGTCGCGCACGATGAGCTTCCACTCCTGGGGCTTGCGCGCCTGGAGGCCGCCGCCCACATAGTCCACGCAGTAGATCATCGGCTTCTTGAGCGCCTCGATCTCCGAGCGGCAGGCCCAGCCCTCGCCGAGCCACAGCGGGGTGCTGCCGAAGACCTTGTAGTTCTCGATGGCGAGGTGGCCCGCTCCGTGGGCGATGCGATGGAGCAGCACCTGCTTGCCCTGCTCGGTGCCCCCGCCCGTCTCGGCGCGGACGATCACCTGGAGCCGCTCGCCGATGAACCGCGCGCCGCCCGTCCCCTGCTTGAGGAACGCGATGCGGTTCTCATCCACGTTCTTCGCGGTCTTGTACCATTCGAGGTACTTCAGGTAGGCGTCGCGCGAGGGCAGGATGAGGAAGTGGCCCTTCTCGTCCCACTGGAGCGCGTCGACGCCCTGCTCGCCGAAGAGGCGCTCGAAAAGGTCGAAGGCGCCCTCGGCGACGGCGTGGAACTCGTGGCACTCGGCGTGGCTGGCGGCGGCCTTGAAGCGGTAGTGCTCGCAGGCGGCGAGGAAGAAGCCCTCGCCCCAGGGGTAGAAGCCGGCGCCCTTGTGCTCGCGGGCGTACATCTCGTGGATAGCCTCCCAGCGCGCCTTCGTCGCCTCGTCGGCGCAGCGCGGGCAGGGCTTCCAGCCGACGCCCTTGCAGCACGCGGGCGCACCGGGGCAGGCCGAGCAGTAGGGCTTGTAGGCGCGGCTGCGGCGGTCGTGGCGCGGGCACGGGATTCGGCCCGTGTCGCGGCACAGGCTGCACTTGTGCTGCGGCTGCTTGCCCGACGCCCGCGCCAGCGCGCGGGTCGGCACCGCCAGCGCGACGGCCAGCACGACCAGAAGCCACGTGGCAGCTCGTCTCATCGTTCCCCTCCGGCAGTCGCCCTCGGTGTGTGTCCCCTCGCGCCTGCATCCTAGCGCCGCCGTCCCGCTCCGTCAATCGGGGGCCGGCGCGGACTCGCGGCCACGGCGGCCCGCACACGGGCCGGACTCCAGCCAGCGACTGTCCCCAGAGGGGCGCTGCCCCGGGCTGCAGATGC
>CBFDBL010000519.1:0-5072 GCA_965603035.1 uncultured bacterium | reverse complement strand
TGCGCTGAAGATCTTCTCCGCGCCGGGGAACTCCATCGTCTCGGGGAAGTCCGTGGTCATGACGATGAAGTAGGCGTCGGTGCCCGCCAGCGTGACCCCGTGGTCCACGGTCACGCTGCCGTCCGCCTCCTTCTCCGTCTTGCGCTCGGGGGTGCCGGGGAAGGTGGCGGTCCAGCCGCCGTCCCGCGGGGTGAACGGCTTCCACTCGACGTCCTTCTGCTCGACGCCCTTCTGCTCGACGTCCTTCTGCGGCTCGCAGGCGACAGCCGCCAGCAGAAGACCCGCCGCGGCGACGACCGCCACTGCCCGCATCGCTGCACGGTGCCGTCCCACCATGACATCATCTCCCTGTGCTGTGCCTGCCGTGGCTCACCAGCTTGCCTCGATCATCGGCTTGGCGCGGCCGATGTCAAGGGGGATCCCGGGAATCGCCGCGGTGCCCCGCGAGGGGGCATGGTCGGCTTGGCGGGCGCGGGAGCGCTGGGTGACGTCGATGGGCCGCGGGCTCGTGCTGTTGACATCCACGCCGGGCCGGCTTACCCTGGGTACGACGGGGGGCGCATGGGTCTGTGAGGGAAGATGATGAGGAACCTTCCTGATGGTTGGGTTCTGAGCAGGGTCCTTCACACCGCAGCGATTGGGGGATTGCTGTTGCTTCTTGGCGCCGGCCAGGCGGGCGCTGTCCCACCGCCCGGCCCGCTCGAGGTTCGGCTGGATAGGGCAAAGGCCGTCGTGCTGGGCGAAGTCGTGCGAGCGGAGGACTCCATCTCGACGGATGGGAGGCGGTGGACGCGGACGACGCTGTCGGTCAAGGAGATGCTGAAGGGCGAGCCGGTGGATGCCTGGAAGGGAGAGGTGAAGGCCCCGCCCGTCGAGATGGTGCTGACCAACCCTGGCGACAGATGAGCCGGCGGGATGTCCGATTCGGATCGGCCGATGTCCGATTGGGATCGGTGGCCAGGGGAGTGCCGCGGGGCGGGTGTCTAGAGTCAAGACAGCGCGGAACTGTTCAATGAGTGGACAGTCGGCGTTGCAGTGCAACGCCTATGCAACGCTCTGCAACGATGTCCGGAACAGCGCGCGGCGCGACGCAGAATGCACCCTTTTGGGGGCTCCCGTGCCAATCGGGAAGAGGGGCACCGTAAGCCAAGGAGAGGGTGAGGGTTGCGGAGGTCACTGGGGCTTGGCGGGCTTCACCTTCAGGGCGCAGTCGGTGCGGAAGCGGGGGAGCGGGACGTCGAGGGTGCCGCCGCGGGCGGTGCGGGTGTCGGCCTGGACGATCTTGCCGGCGTAGGTGTCCCAGACCTCGACACGGTAGTCCTGGCTCTGGAGGCCGCGGAGGCGGATGACGATGCCGTCGAAGACGGGTCGGAGCTCGGGCTTGGGCAGGAGCTCCATGGAGCGTCGGGAGTAGACCCAGGCGTAGGCCATCGAGCGGTTCTGGAGGCAGATGGCGCTGAGGTCGTGGTGGGGCTTGGGGAAGGTGGCCGTGCGGTTGAGGAGTCCCTGGCCGAGGCGGTCCTCGCCCTTGTGGTAGGCGGCGAGGGCCTGGAAGTGGTCGTAGAGGCCGTCGCTGTCGATGAACTGGAACCACCAGAGCAGCGGGGTGCCCGCGGTGTGGGTCATATAGGTGGCCCAGAGGCCTGCGTGGAGGTCGGCGCGGAGGCCTGGGGTGGAGCTGCCGAACGGGCTGCCGCCGTACTCGGTGACGATGCCTGGCTTGCCGTGCCGGCGGAAGGCGCGAGCGGTGGCGAAGACGAGGGGTACGATGCCGCCGCCCTCGAGCTTGTAGGCGTCGCAGCAGATGTAGTCGATGCCGGGGAGCTCGACGAGGCTGGGCTGGATGCGCTGCCAGGTGGTCGAGAAGTGGGTGGTGACGGGGTGGCCCCAGGGGTCGAGGCGGTCGAGCCAGGCGGCGACGTCGCGGTGCCAGTGGACCTTGGGCGCGGCGACGGCCGGGTCGGCGTGGAAGTCCCAGCTATCGCCCACGAGGTCCACCTCGCTCCACAGCTCGAGCCCGGCGAGGCGGGTGGTGTAGCCCCATCGCGCGACGAGGTAGCGGAGCTTCTTCTTGTAGATCTCGCGGGCGATGGGGTTGCGGAAGAACTCCTGCGGGCTGGCGAGGAAGCCGCCGTTGGCGACGTTGTAGGGGTTGTCCTCCCACTCGGGGTCGCACCAGGTGGAGGCCTTGCCGTGGTTGTCGAGCACGAGGTGGAGGTAGAGGCCGTGCGCCTGGGCGAGGGCGACGAGGTAGTCGAGCTTCCAGGCGTGGTGGAGGTTGTAGTCGGCGAGGCCGTGGTAGTGTCGCCAGTCGGCGACCCACTCGAGGCCGAGCCACCAGGCGCACATCCAGACCTCGGCGAAGTTCTCGCCGTGGGCGGCCATCCTGGCGAAGAGCCGGTCGTAGGTGAAGGTGCCGCGGTCGGGCAGGATGCCCGCGCCGATCGCCTCCTGGAGCTTCACCGCGCGCGGCGTGTCGTCGCTCGGGCTGTGGACGTTGTGGCCGATGGGGTAGAACCAGGTGCCGTCGTCGAACTCGAAGTACAGCGGGTCGCGCCGCGAGACGCGGATGAAGCCCCGGCTGGCGCTCGGCACGCACACGAAGCCCCGCTGACCCGTCACCAGGCGGTCGGGCGGGCCGCCGGCATGGTGCTCGACGGTCAGGAAGTAGCGGTGCGGCCCGACGGACATGGGCGCGAAGCGCACCTTCCAGCACCCCCGGCCCACCGGCACCAGCTCCTCGCGATCGTTCACCAGCCGGCGCACGAAGCCCTGGTAGTAGAAGGCGGGGACCGAGAGGGCCTTGCCGTCGGGGTCGAGGAAGGTGGCGTCGATGCGGATGCGGTCGGGGTCGAAGGGCTGGGCGACGCTGCGGCTGAGGTCGAAGGTGAGCTCGAACTTGCGGTAGCGTCCGACCTCGAGGGCGCTCTCGCGCAGGTTGAGCACGCGCAGGGGCGGCCTCGCGGGCGCCGCGGCGTGGGCCGAGACGGCGTCGAGGTAGAGCGGGCCCGCGTAGTCGTCGTCGCAGAAGAACTTCACGCCCACCTGGCTGATCCGCCGCGCCGCCACCGTGTTCCACAGCGCGTGGTGGCCGCTCGGCCGAAGCGACGGGCTGGCAGGGCCCACGTCCACGCTCACGCGATTCCACCCGCCAGGCCGCAGCGGGGCCTCGCGGAAGCGCTGGAACCACAGACCGTCCTTGTCCTTGAGGAACAGCAGGGTCTTGATCGCGGCGGGGGCGGCTGTGGGGACGTAGACGTGGTAGTCGATGCGCCCGACGCGCTCGACGGCAACTTCCACAGGGCGCATGACCGACGAGGGCTGCGGGAAGGCGACGTCGAGCCGCAGCGACCAGCCGCCGTCGCGCGCCTGGCGCTTGCTCCAGGCGACGGGCGCCCCGGCGGCGCGCCAGCCGTCGGTCCCGTGCTCGAAGCTCCACCGCGCCAGCGGCCGCTCGCCTGCGCCGGCAAGGGCCGCGGCCGCGAGGATCAGGGGGAGAAGCGACTTCACCATGGGGGCTGATCGGGCTCCGCGGGGGCCAGCTCCGTCCACGGATGCCATGCTATCGCAAAGCCGCAGGACCTGCAAGCTCGCCTCGCCGGCGGGGTGCCGGCGAGGCGAGCCGGGTGGTCATCGGGGAGGCTCGGCGCGGTCAGGCGCGGCCCTGGCGCCGCCGGCGCTTCGCGGCCAGGCCCAGCAGGCCGAGGCTGATGAGGGCGAGCGACGCCGGCTCCGGCACGAGGGTGCCGGCGACGTCGAGCTCGAAGATCGAGTGCCCCCACTGCGTCGCGCGGTCCGTCCCGTGGAGCATGAGGTAGCGCCCGATGGGATCGACCGCCACCGACGACGCCGACGCGGAGCCGTTGATGGCCGTGTAGGTCTGGGTGCCGAAGTCGAAGCCGTCGTCGATCGTGTCGCCCCCGCCCGCGACGCCCGACCGGCCCGTGACGGTCGCGATCTGGAGCCAGTCGGCCGGGTCCACCGTGCTGCCCGGGCCTTGGGCCTGGGTGCGCACGAGCAGCTCGTAGTCGCTCGAGTGTGCCGTCTCCCAGTCGATCTGGATCTCGCTGAGCAGGTGGTCCCCGCCGAGGTCGATGTAGATCCACTCGTCGTCGGTGCCGCTCGACGCCCATCGCGACGTGCGGTCGTCGTCGAAGGCCTTGGCAGGCTCCTTGCCCGCCCCCTCGATGCTGGAGGCGACGGCCGTCGTCTCGTCCACGTCCAGCCACTTCGGGTCGCCGTCCACCGTCAGCTCCCAGATCGAGTGGCCATAATTAGTCGCTCTCGTCGTCCCCGACATCATGAGGAACCGCCCCACCGGCTCGGTGTCCACGGACGAGGAGCCCGCCGAGCCCGTGTGGGTGGTGAGGGTGCCTGCGACGAAGTCGAACGTGTCGTCCACGGTGCCGCCCGTGCCGCCCTCGCCGGCGCCGCTGCGGCCCGAGACGCTGGCCGCCTGGGTCCACGACACGGGGTCGATGCCGCCCGTCAGGCCCTGCGCCTGCGCATCCGTCACCATCCGCAGCGTGTAGTCCTGCGAGTGAGCCGTCTCCCAGTCGATCGTCACCTGGCTCAGGGTGTAGTCCTGCCCCAGGTCCACATAGACCCACTGGTTGTCGGAATACACGGACGACCAGCGGGTCGCGGAATCGGTGTCGAAGGCCTTGGGGGCCTCCGTCCCTGTCCCCTCGATGCTGGAGGCGACGGCCGTCGTCTCGTCGAGGTCGAGCGGCATGGCTCGGGCCACGCCGGGAAGCCACGCCAGGGTGCCAACCACCAGCCATCCAAGCAGGGTCCACTTCGCCGTACACATGGCCTTGCCCTCTCTGAAAACCTCCGGATTGTGAGTTTCCGCACCAACTGAGTCGTTTCTGCCGCAATTACTGTGCCGGCGGCGTCCGTTCCCTGCCCGCGGTCGCGATTTGCTGTTTCTCCTTGCGACACAACGACTTCCGTCCGTGCCTCGGCGCCTGCTCCGCCCGCCTGCGCCTGCCGCCGGATGCCCCATGTTGCGATCCGGGGCACTGTCACATATGGTGGGTTTCGAGGCAGGATTGGGCGGGACAAGTCCT
>CBFDBL010000518.1:0-5092 GCA_965603035.1 uncultured bacterium | reverse complement strand
GCCACGCGGTCGGCCGCGCAGAAGTCGGCGTGGACCTGGTAGAGGCCCTGCTGCCGGCGGGCGGAACGCAGGAGCTTGACCTCCTTCTCTGGCCGGCCGAACAGCTTGAGTGCCATCCTGCGGCTCACGGAGGTGCTCGGCAGCTTCGGATAGGCGCCGTAGAAGCGATGGAGCGCCTTCTCGAAGCCGGGGTCATTGTCCCGCCTGGCCTGGTAGAGGAGCACGGGGAGCAGGCCGTTGATGACGAGGGTGTGCGCACGGTCCGTGCCGATGAGGCGCGCGGCCCTGGACATAGGCCGGGCAGCGAAGGTGCTGCGGGCGTTCCAGAAGGAATCGCTGAGGCCGAGGAAGAGGTCGAGCACCTGCGCCCTGCGGCGGGCGAACTCGCGCGGCGAGGCTGTGGCATCGTTGAGGCCGGCGAGGGCACGGCGAATGGCGCGGCTCAAGCCTTCGTCGAGGTGTGAGGAGACGACACGCGCGAGCGCGCCGATGCGGCGGGTGGGGAAGTTCACGGGGCGCGTGGCGTCGAAGCTCCACTGTGCGGCGTCGAGGGTGTCATCCGCCAAGTCGCTACCAAGCTCCTTCCACAGTTGCCGCAGCGCGGCGACGTGCTCGGCGGCGGCTTCGTCGGGAGGCAGGGCGGCTGGCGCGGGCAGGAGGTCGGCCATGCCGAAGAGGAGCGCTTCAATGGCGAGGGCAAGGGGAGCATCCGCGTGGCGCCGCGCGGCGCGTTCGCGCAGGGCGGCCAGGGGCAATTGCCGTGCAAGCTGCCGCAGGGGGGCCTTGTTACGCTTGTAGCCCAGACCCTCGGCGATGGCTTCGTAGAAGAGCTGGCCATCGTCCTCGGCAGCGCGGGCCGCGAGGCGGCGCGCCTTCTGGGCGATGCGCTCATCGCCCGCGTGGTCGAGGAACGTGGCCATCCACTCGGCGGTCACCTTGCCTTCGGCCAGGAGCCGATGGCACCGACCGGCAGAAGCCTCACTGGCTTCTGGGTATTCGGCGGGGTCCACGACGTCGGCTAGCTCGGCGATGGGGGCGGTGAGGTAGGGCTCGAGGGTGAGCTGCGGCACCAAGGCGCCCGCCGCAGTGGTCACCTCCACCACGCCCTTGTCGTTCCACAGGCACACGTGAAGCACCACACGGTTGTAGTTGGGATCGGCGTGGTGGCCGTGGGCGCGCCAGAGGCTGCTATGGAGGTGGACCTCCACGTCGCCCTTGACGACGGGGCCGCCGGCGATGCGGAGGGCGGCGTTGCGGAAGTCGGGGCCGGCCTCGAGGTTCCACCATCCCGGGCTGAGGACGCGCAGTTTGCGCCCGCCGTCGGTCCGCAGCTTCTCGGTGGCCAGGCTCTGGTCGAACCACACGCACCGGACGATGCGCTCCCGAAACGAAGCCCGCGCGGCAGCGGGGTAGCCCGGCCGCCGCTCGGACACGCCGCCTCCCTCGGCCAGGATGCGCCGGTAGGCGTCGCTGAACAGCACGCTGTGGAACGGCGTGAGGTCAACCAAGGTGAAGCCCTCCTCTTTCGCAATGCAGAGAACAGCGGGGAGAAGGAGTTGTCGTGCTTACGTCCTGCCCAACTTGCACAACACACGATGGATGCTCGAGAGCTTCTCGTCTTCGGTCATCAACAGCGTGATCCCGCGGTTGAATGCCGCGATCTCAACCACGTCGTCCGTCAGGACGAGGCGCAAATGGCCGTACTCTACGGGGTCGCCAACGTCCTTGTCGCCGTAAACACCGCCGAGGTTCAGTACGTCTTCCTCATGGATGGACTTCCGCACTTCCTGCGGTATCTTCGCGCCTTGCCACGTCTTGACGGGCAGGTCCTTGGGTGTCATGCCGGCTTCGAGCATCCCGTATCGGTACTCGATCTGCTCCAAGTCCTGGACCATCGTTCCCGCGCCTCGCTATCTGTGCTTACCCAGGCGCACACTGCCCCCTGTGGCCGTGGTCAACCGTCCGGCTGCCGAGTGGCCCCGTCGGCAAGTTCCTTTCATCTTGCATTGTAGTGGTCTCTCAGCCAAGCGCAACCAAGTTGTCTACCCGCTCATCCCGCTCGCGGCCCCATGGATCACGCGCTCTATCGCCTCAACTGTCTGCCGCTGAGGTCGATGCCGCCCGCACTCCCAGTCGCTGACGGTCGAAGGATGCACGCCCAGGAGCCGGGCCACATCCTCCTGGCGGAGGCCGGCCTGGATGCGGGCGTTCTTCAGACGACCCTCGAACGTGCTGGCGTCGAAGCTGGGCAGGAGGGACAGGGAGAACGATGGGGACGGGTTGCCGTCGCAGTGGGCCAGGACCAGCTCGGCGCTCTTCTCGTGGACGATCACCACACGTATCAGCGCCCGCAGGAAATCGCGCCGCCCCCATTCGTCGAGCGCCTCGTAGGTGGACGCAGCGAGGCGTGGCGTGTCCTTTGGCACGGCGTCCTCGCGCCGCAATGCCCCAATCTCGACCTCGAGACGCTGTCTCTCGGCGGTCAGTTCCGCCATCCTCTCCGTGAAGGCGACCTTGTCGATGTCGCCCATCTCGTATAGTTCGAAGGTCCGGCTCATGCGGTACCGCACACGCTCGATGCCGTTGCCAAGCTCTCGGCGCTCGTCGTCTGCGCCCTTCTCTTCCCCGTCGCTGTCCTCGACGTGCGGCCCTACGGCCCTCGAGCCGGCGACCGCGAGCGCCTTGGCCACTACCGCCTCCCCCAGGCGCCCGGCCTCGACCCGCAACCCCTCGCACGCAGCCTTCCCCATGCTCTTGCTGGCATTGCACTCGTAGTAGCGCCTCACCATCCCACTCGGCTCACGCACCAGCGACCCGCACATCGGGCCTCCACACTTCCCGCACCGGGCGATGCCTGTCAGCAACAGGCGCGGATGCGACTCCCTCTTGGGCGGCCGACGGTCGCGCTGGAGAAGCTCCTGCGCGGCCCCGAACACCCCAGGGTCCACCAGCGGCTCCCGCATGCCGGGCACCACGATCCACTCCTCTTTCGGCTTGAAGCTACTCCCTGGCACGCGACGCCCATGGACGTTGGCGGCGGCGTAGACGGGGTTCCTGAGCATGTTCCCCAAGACGTGGCTGCGCCAGAGGCCGCCGTTGCGCGCTCGGACACCCTCCTCGTTCAACTGCGTGGCGACGGCGCGGGCGCTCTTCTTCTCGAGGTAGAGCCGGAAGATTCGCCGCACGAGCGGGGCCGCGTCGGGGTCCTCGACCAGCTCACCGCCCTCCCTGCGGTAGCCGTACGGCGGCGTCCCGCAGGCGAACGGCCTGGTGTGCAGCCGCCGACGGTGTCCCTCTCTGATCCGCTCGACCAGCAGTTCCCGCTCGAACTGAGCGAAGCTTCCCAGGATGTGGACCGTCAGCAACCCGGCGGGATCCGACGTGTCGAAGTCCTGGCTCACGGCCACGAAGTCGACGCCGTGCTCGCGGAGCGTGTCGATGAGGCGCAGTAGGTCAGGCAGGCTACGCGAGATGCGGTCCACCGCCCAGACGAGGACCACGTCGAAGCAGCGCCTCCTCGCGTCGTCGAGCATCCTCTGGAGTTCGGGCCGATCGGTGTTCTTGCCCGACTGCCCGGCGTCGACGTAGAGGTCGGCGACGGCATAGCCGCGCGCCCTGACGTAGCGCAGCAGCTGCGACTCCTGGGTCGCCAGGCTGTTGCCGGCCAGTTGGCGTGCCGTGGAGACGCGCAGGTAGAGCGCGCAGCGGGTGGCTCGAGGTGGCGTCATGGCGTCGCGGCCTTCGGCTTCCGCCCGTTGCCGTTGCCCATCACCTTGATGCCCGTCGCGCGCTCGATGAGCGCCCGCGACCTGGGCGAGGGGCTGGTGCGCCCCGATTCCCACTGACACAACGTGTACTGCCTGACCCCCAGCCGCGCCGCGAGCGCCTTCTGGGTCAGGCCGCGCGCCGCCCGGTACTGCCTCAGCTGCCCGCCGACGTCCTCCGGCTCGTCGTCGGCGCGCAGGTCGAACTCGCGGTACTCGTCCAGCGGGACGTCGCCCGCGGCCAGACCGGCGATGAGGTTGAAGTCGACCTGCACCGTGCCGTCGGGCTGCACCGTGATCTCGCGGACCATGGCCTGGAGCAGCCGCCGCTGCTCCCGCGCCGACAGGTGCGGGAACGTCGCCTGCAGCTCCTGGAACTGAGCCACCAGCGCGTCGGCGTCGAGCGCCTCGACGTCGTCGCCGGACGGGTCGGCGCCGAGCTCGGCGAGCTCCTGCGCGATGGCGAGCCGCTCCCGCTCAAGCTGCCCGCGCCGCTCGCGGAACAGGTCGATGTCGATCACTGCCTCCTCGTAGAGCTCGAGGAGCCTGCGCTCCCGCTCCCCGTAGGCGGCGAACTGGGCCTCCAGTTCCTGATGGCGCCGATGCCTCGGCGCCGCCTCTGCCGCCGCCCTCGCCTGCCACTCCTCGATGGCCCTCCTCAGGGTCGGCGCGTCGAAGCCGATGACGTGGTCGACGATGGCCGCCTCAAGCTCGAACCGGCGGCACGAGAGGCCCTCGCAGACGGCCTTGCCCTTCTGGGTGCGGGTCGTGCACCTGTAGTAGCTGTAGAGGACCTCGCCGTCGTCCCCCCGCTGGGTCCAGCCGTTCATGCGGCCGCCGCATCGGCCGCACCGCACGAGGCCCGTCAGCAGGTAGGTGGACTTCTCGCACCACGCGCGGCGGCGGCTGCCGTCGTTCAACTCGGCCTGCACCTCATCGAAGTCGCTCTGCTCGACGATGGCCTCCCACGCGCCTTCGGCGACGATCCAGTCCTCCTCGTCTTGGGAGACCAGCCGACTGCTCCGGTGGCCGCGCTTGGCGTAGCATAGCGTGCCTGTGTAGGTCGGGCTGGTGAGGATGCGTCGCACCGAGGCCGGCGTCCACGGGTTGCCGCCACGGGTCACCTTGCCCGCAGCGTTGGGGGCTGCTCCGTGCGCCGCGTCGTCGCTGTTTGGTTCATTCGGCGCCTCCTTCGGGCGATGGCTTCAGTTACCCAGGGCGTGCTCCGCGCGCCGGCGCACGAACTCCCTCTCGACCAGTTCGGCTGCCACGCTTCTAGTGTAGTGTCTTGAAACTGTCGAAGGGAAATCGAATTTGCCGAGTCGTGC
>CBFDBL010000517.1:0-5097 GCA_965603035.1 uncultured bacterium | reverse complement strand
GCTGACCGTCGGCGGGGGCGGAGGCGCCGTGTTCACAGTTCTAGAACTATGAACACCGACGGCTGACACCCATGGCGCAGGCCCTCGCGGCCAATGGAACGGGCTTGTCGGTCAGGGCCTAGTGTAGTGTGTCGGAGTCGATGGCGTTGACCGAGGCGTCATTCCGAGCAAAGTCTGTCCTCGGGCGGACGAAGTCGAGGAATCTCAGCCTTGCGCGACGGCTTCGGCGGGCTGGCCGCTTCGCTCGGGATGACAGCGTCGAGGGTCTCGCAGACGCCCATCCGGGCTCCTTCGGGTAATCGCCGCTCTGATTGAGGCACGCCGCCAGCCGCCCGCCGCGCCCAGCGGGCCGGGGCCGCGTCGCGGGATTTCGCCTTGCGGACGTCGGCGCAGATGCTATAATTGGGCCTGTGGCTAAAGACTGGTGCCAGCCGATCTTATGTCGGGGATGCGGCGGCACTTCCCATTCGCCGATTGCGCGGCAAGCCCTGCGCCGACGGCCAGGGATGGACGATGCTGCTCAAGGTGCTGACAATCGCGGGCAACGCGTTCCGCGAGACGGTGCGCCAGCCGGTCTACTGCGTGGTCGTCGGCGTGGCGCTCGTTGCGATCGCCACCAGCCCCAGCTTCTCGATGTTCACCCTCATGGAGGGGGAGAAGCTGGTGCAGGACATGGGCCTGTCGACGATCCTGCTGGCCGGCCTGCTGCTGGCGGTGCTCTCGGCGTCGCACGTGGTGACGGAGGAGATTCGCGGGCGGACGGCGCTGATGGTGATGGCGCGGCCCGTGAGCCGTGCGTCGTTCGTGCTCGGCAAGTTCGTCGGTGTGGCGCTCGCGCAGGCGGTGGCGGCGTACCTGCTGACGCTCGTGCTGACCATGACGGTGCGGATCGGGGTGCCGGAGGCGGCGTACACGAAGCTGGACAACGCGCTGATGGCCGGCGAGGGGGCCGCCCTGGCCCTGACGCTGCTGCTGGCGCTCGGGGCCAACTTCCTGTTCGACAAGCCCTTCACCTCGTCGGCGGTCGTGGCCGCGCTCGTCCTGTTCACGGCGGTGTTCCTGGGCTTCGGGTTCACGGACAAGGAGCTCAAGGCGGTGCCCTACCTGTCGGCCTACAAGGCCGATACGGTGAAGGCGTGCGTGACGGCGTTCCCGACGGTGCTGGTGCTGACGGCAGCGGGTGTGGCGTGTGCGACTCGTCTGAGCCTGGTGGGCAGCATCGTGGGCTGCTCGCTGTTCTACGTGGTGGGGGTGCTCAACGACTACGTGCTGGGCCGCTACGCGGCCTCGAGCCTGTTGGCCGCGGTGCCCTACACGCTGCTGCCGAACTTCCAGGTCTTCTGGATGGGCGACGCGCTGAGCGCGGAGACGCCCATCCCGTGGTCCTACGTGCGCAACGCGCTGGGGTACGGCTCGGCCTATGCCGCCGCGCTTGTGTTCCTCGCCATGTTCCTCTTCGAGACCCGCGAGATCCAATGATACGGAAGCCCTGAGATGCCCGAGACAATGCAGACCGAGGAACGCCAGCTCCCGCTGCGTCGCGCGGAGACGGCGGCGGGCTTCGTGCTCGTCGCGCAGGTGGCCGCTGCGGCCGTGGCCATGGGGCTCGCGCTCGGCTTCAAGTCGCAGGCCGCGCTGGCCGAGGCGTGGCACCTGGCGGTCGGCGTGGCCGTGTGGGCGGTGGCGCTCGTCCACCAGCGGTTCCGCCGCCTGGCGCTCGAGGAGGGCCACGAGGTGGCCTCGCTGCGCGCCCGACGCGAGCGCGAGGCCTCGGGCTCGCTCTTCGAGGAGGAGCGCCAGCTCGACCTCTACCTCCACCGGGGCCGGCTCGAGGGCTTCGAGCGCTACTTCCTGCCGACCTTCGCCGTGGCGCTGGTGCTGGTGCTCGGCTGGCTGGCGTTCACCCTGATCGGCCGGGTGGCGGGCCTGGCGGAGCCGCCGCCTGTCCGCGAGCCGCTGCTCACGACGGCGATCTTCATCGGCATGGCCTTCGTGTGCTTCCTGCTCGGGCGCTACACGGGCGGGCTGGCGACCCACGCGCCGTGGCGGCCGGTGCGGGCGGGCGCGAGCTACTCGCTGAGCAACGCGCTGGGCTGCCTGCTCGTCGGCGTCGGGCTGCTGTGCTACCACGTCGAGGTGCGTTGGATGGACTCGGTGGTGGCCTACGTGGTGCCGTCGGTGCTGGCGCTCATGGCGCTGGAGGTGCTGCTCAACCAGGTGCTGGCCGTCTACCGCCCGCGGGTGACGGGCCAGGAGCGGCGTGCGGCCTACGACAGCCGTCTGCTGGGCATGCTGACCGAGTCGCGCGGGCTGATCCGCACGACGGCCGACACGCTCGACTACCAGTTCGGCTTCAAGGTCTCCGAGACGTGGTTCTTCCGCTTCCTCGAGCGCGCGATCGCCCCGCTGATCCTCTTCCAGCTCCTGACGCTCTACCTGCTGACGTGCTTCGTCATCGTGCGAACGGGCGAGGAGGCGGTGATCGAGCGGTGGGGCCGGCCGCTGCGTGGCCGCGAGACGCTCAAGCCGAGGCTCCACCTCAAGTGGCCCTGGCCCATCGACGTGGTGCGGCGCTACCCGGTCGAGAGCGTCGAGATGCTGATGGTCGGCGAGCAGATCAAGGAGGAGGCCGAGGGCTACCTGTGGACGGTCTCGCACGCCAAGGCGCCCTTCCGCCTGCTCGTGGCCAACCGCGAGAGCGCCCGGCCCGCCGCGCCCGACGATGCCAGGGGCGAAGGGGCGCTGGGCGAGGGTGAGGCCGCCGCGCCCGGCGACGGGGCGCGCGAGCAGGTCGTCCCCGTCTCCATGCTCAGCGGCACCATCTACGTCTACTACATCGTGAGCGACCTCTACGACTATCTCTACAACTACCGCGACCCGCGCGCCGCGCTCGACGCGCTGTGCTACCGCGAGCTGACCCGCTACACGGTGAGTGCCGACTTCCTGGAGTTCCTGGGCCACCGCCGCGGCGAGGCGGCGGCGACGCTCAAGGAGCGGTTCCAGGCGAAGGCCAACGAGCTGGAGCTCGGGGTGCACATCGTCGGGGTGAGCCTCCAGGGGATCCACCCGCCGGTCGAGGTGGGCCAGGAGTTCGAGGACGTGGTGGGCGCCGTGGAGGACAAGCACGCCTCGGTGCTGGTGGCGGAGTCCTACCGCCACAAAACCGTGCCGGCGGCGCAGGCGAAGGCGAACCGCATGGAGCTCGGGGCCGACGCCTACCGCGAGCGCCGCGAGGTGGTGAGCGTGGCCGTGGCCGAGCGGTTCGAGGCGCGGCTCGGGGTCTACGACATCTCGCCGTGGGTGTTCCTCCACCGCGAGCTGCTCGCGTCGTTCATCGACGGCCTCGAGGGCCGGCGCAAGATCATCAAGCCCGAGTGGGCGCAGGCCGACGAGGTCATCATCTTCGACCTCGAGCGGGCCTTCCGGCCCACCGGCTTCGAGGGACTCTTCGAAGAGACTACAGGAGGAAGCTCGAAGTGAAACGCCGGGGCATCTTCAGCATCGTCGTGGCCCTGCTGCTGGTGGGGACCCTCGTCACGTTCCTCATCGCCTTCCAGGTGCGGATCAGCGAGCAGGCGCTGGTGCTCACCTTCGGGAAGGTCTCGCGCCAGATCCGCGAGCCGGGCCTCTACCTCAAGTGGCCCTACCCGGTGCAGACGGTCCAGCACTTCGACACGCGCACGCGGGTGCTCGAGGGGAAGTACCAGGAGGTCTACACGGCCGACGGCTACAACCTGATCCTCACCCTCGCGGTGGGGTGGGCGATCGAGGACGCCGAGCGGTTCTACAACAGCCTCCAGGCGGAGACGAAGGCCCGGAGCCAACTCGAGGGCCTGGTGGGCGGCGAGGTGAACGCGGTGGTGGGCCGCCACCAGTTCGACCAGTTCATCTCGACGGACGCCGAGAAGCTGGCCTTCGACCAGATCGAGGTCGAGATCCAGCAGGCCGTCGCCACGACCGCCGAGACGCGCTACGGCATCAAGATGCACTTCGTGCGGGTCACCCAGCTCGGCCTGCCCGAGGCGGTCACCGAGCGGGTCTTCGCCCGGATGAAGGCCGAGCGCAACCGCATCGCCACCAAGTACCGCGCCGAGGGCAAGAGCCAGGCCGACCAGCTCAAGTACAAGGCCGACCGCGACGCCGAGCTCATTGGCACCCAGGCCGAGGCCGAGGCCACCAGGCTCCGAGGCCAGGGCGACGCCGCGGCCGCAGAGGCCTACAAGGTCTTCGCCAAGCACGAGGGACTCGCCATCTTCCTCAGCAAGCTCGACGCCCTCCGCAAGCTCAAGGACCGACTCACCGTCATCATCGACACCCGCACCCCGCCCTGGGACCTGCTCCGGGGCACGATCGACGACGTCCTCGAGCGCCACAAGAAGCCGCGCCGGCCCCCCACCCTGCCGCCCAAGCCCGGCACCCAGGAGGGCCGCCCATGAGCCCCGACGGTCCCCACAGCCCGCAGACCGCGGGCGAGCGGGCCGCCCTGGGCGGCGATGCCGCCAGCCAGGCCCTCAACGAGGCGCTCAGGGTCAGCTTCTGGCTCCTCAAGTTCGCCATGGTCGGCGTCGTCGTCCTCTTCTTCTTCTCAGGGTGCTACGAGGTCAAGGAGTACGAGCAGGCCATCGTCCTGCGCTTCGGCCGCGTGGTCTACCACACCGACACCGAGGGCAACCGCACGCCGCTCTACGGCGCCGGCCTCCACCTCGCCTGGCCCTTCCTCATCGACGAGGTCGTCCGCTTCCCCGTCGGCGCCGTCATCGAGGAGCCCGTCGAGGCCTTCTGGTACAAGGAGCGCGAGGAGGACCCCAACGCGACCGTCCCCGCCGGCATCAAGCCCGGCACCGAGGGCTTCAACCTCACCGCCGACGCCAACATCCTCCACTCCCACTGGCGCGTCTTCTACCGCATCGCCGACCCCCTGAAGTTCTGCGAGCGGCTCGCCGACCCCGCCGCGCTCACCCCCAAGGGCGCCACGGGCCACGTCCGCGGCGTCGTCCACTCCCTGCTGCGCAACGCCATCATTCGCACCATCGCCCGCTACAGCGTGGACGACGCCTACCGCAACCGCAAGGAGCGCGTGCGCCACCAGGTCGAGGA
>CBFDBL010000516.1:0-5098 GCA_965603035.1 uncultured bacterium | reverse complement strand
CAACACCAACACCCACTCCAACCCCGACACCTACGCCTACGCCCACGCCGACCACCTCGCCTTCCTCGACGCCATCGGCTGCCCCGCCGCCAGCCTCGACGCCCGCCGCGACTTCAACCCCACGCCACGCCCCAAGCTCCCCCACCGCCGCGTCATCTGACCCCCCGCAACGCCTCGTCCCCATGCTCCCCACCCATCCGGTCTCGTCCCCATGCTCCCCACCCATCCTCTCTCGTCCCCATGCTCCAGCGTGGGGACGCCCATGCCGCCGCTCCAGCGGCACGGCCGGTGACGGGCCTCACGGCCGTGGCGAGGAAAAAGCGCACCCACCCTTGACAGGCCAGTCTCGATGCGCTAAACTACTTTGCGCCACAAAGCCAATGCCCTACGACAGGGGACCCGACCGATGGAACGCAGCGAAGCCCAGGAGCGGATGCAGGAGATCCAGCGCATCATGGAGCGTGCCACCCTCTACACGCTCCTGCCCGGCACGGCCGCCATCATCGGCGGCGTGCTCGTGCTGATCGGCTGTGCCGTCAGCGCCGCCATGCTGCGCTCGCTCGACTTCGGGGCTCTCGTACGCATCCCAGTGCGGACGCAGTGGGTCTTCTGCATCATGTGGTTCGGCATCGGCGTCCTCGGCGTTCTGGAGGAGGTGGTGCTGACCGCGCGCGCGGCCAGGCGCCAGGGGGTGTCGCCGACGGCCCGCCCCGCCCGCGTCGCGGCCTTCTCGCTCACGCCCCCCATCCTGGTCGCCGTCGTGCTCACCTGGAAGTTCCTCATCCCCGTGCTCCCGAGGGCAGAGGAGGTGCAGTACATCGTCCCCATCTGGATGATGCTCTACGGCACGGGGGTCTACACGGCGGGCCTGTTCTCCATCCGCCCGCCGCGCCTGCTGGGCATCGCGTTCATCGCCCTGGGCGTGGTGACGCTGCTGTGGTTCCAGCAGTACGGCGTCGTCGCGGCGGCGCTCTCCTTCGGCCTGCTCCACATCGTCTTCGGGCTCTACGTCATCGGCAAGCAACGACAGGACAGGGCGCGATGAGCCAGCCCATCCGTCCCGACGACATCGACTCGGTCATCCACGAGCGGGCGCGGCTCGCCATCGTCTCCGCGCTCGCCGTGGCGCCCGAGCTGAGCTTCAACGAGCTCAAGACCATGCTCTCGCTCACCGACGGCAACCTCAGCGCCCACTCCCGCACCCTCGAGGACGCGGGCTACATCGCGATCCACAAGACCTTCAAAGGCCGCCGCCCCTACACCACCATGAGCCTCACCCGCAAGGGCCGCGCGGCCTTCCAGCGCTACCTCGACACGCTCCGCCAGATCGTCGAGCAAGGAGGCGAGCCCATGGACGACAGGCCGTGACCCTTCTTTTTTGGCCTTTTACTTTGCCGTGCAGAGTGCTTTGCAGGAGAGAAGGCAATGAGGCGCAAGCTCCTCCTCATCCTCCCCGCCCTCCAGCAGGTCCACGACAACGCCTTCCGGCTCATCAAGTACTCCCGCTTCCCGCCCCTCAGCCTGCTCACCGTCGCGGGCCTCACGCCGCCCGACCGCTGGGACATCGTGGTCCGCGACGAGCACATCGAGTCGAGCGCGGTGGATGAGCACTTCGACCTGGTGGGCATCCAGACCTACGTCTCGTCGGCCTGGCGCGCCTACGAGCTGGCCGCGCAGTGGCGGCGTCGGGGCGCGAAGGTCGTCCTCGGCGGCCTGCACCCCACGAGCCTGCCGCGGGAGGCGGCGCAGCACGCCGACGCCGTGTGCCTCGGCCCGGCCGAGCCGGTCTGGGGCCGCATCCTGGACGACTTCGAGCGCGGGCGTCTGCGCAAGTTCTATCGCGGCGCGCCCGAGGGCTCGGCGGCGCTCGTGCCCCTGCCGCGCCGCGACCTGATGAACCCCCGCGGCTACCTGATCCGCCACACGATGGTCACCTCGCGCGGCTGCCCCCACGCCTGCGACTTCTGCTACAAGACCAGCTTCTGGGGCAAGACCTACTACGAGGCCCGCCCCATCGACCGGCTCGAGCGCGAGCTCGCCGAGGTCGACGACGGCCTGGTGTTCTTCCTCGACGACAACCTGCTGGCCAGCCGCCGCCACGCCCGCGCCCTGTTCGAGGTGCTGCGCGGCTCGGGCCTCGTGTGGCAGGCCGCCGCGTCGCTCGACGTCGCCCGCGACCCCGGCTACCTCGACGAGGCCTACGACGCCGGCTGCCGCAGCCTCTTCGTCGGCTTCGAGTCCCTCTCCCCTGAGAACATGCGCGACCACAGCAAGCCGGTGAACGCCGCGACCGACTACGCCGAGGCCTGCCGACGCTTCCACGACGCAGGCATCCTGATCAACGGCAGCTTCGTCTTCGGCTTCGACTGCGACGGCCCCGACGTCTTCGAGCGCACCGTCGAGTTCGCCGTCGAGAACAAGATCCTCACCGCCACCTTCCACATCCTCACCCCCTTCCCCGGCACGGGCGCCTTCGCCCGCCTCGAGGCCGAAGGCCGTCTGCTCCACCGCAACTGGGCCTACTACGATACCGACCACGCCGTCTTCCGCCCCCGCCGCATGACGCCCGGGCAGCTCGAGGCGGGCCACAAGCGCGCCTATCGCGACTTCCTGACCTGGGGCTCGATCCTCCAGCGCTCGCTCGGGCTGCCCGGCGCCCTCAAGCGCATCGCCTACAACGTCGCCTGGATGAAGGTCGATCCCCTCTGGGTCGCCATCGTCCGCGCCGGCCTCATGCCCTTCGCCACCCGCATCTTCACCCGCGTCCTCCGCATCCGCACGCGCCGCGCGCCGCAGCCCGAGTGGGCCATCTCGCCGGCGCCGGCCATCGCGCGGGAGCACGCTGTCTGAGAGCAGGAGACAGGAACGTGAGGCATCGGTTGCTGCTGGCGCTGCCGGCGCTCCAGGAAGTGTTCAGCCCCGAGTTCCGGCGCATCAAGTACTCGCTGTTCCCGCCGCTGAGCCTGCTGACGCTGGCGGGGATGACGCCGGAGGATCGATACGAGGTCGTCGTCCACGACGAGCACGTCGAGCGCGTGCCGCCGCACCAGGAGGCCGACCTGGTGGCGATGACGGTCTACATCTCGTCGGCCCAGCGCGCCTACGCCCTGGCCGACGGCTACCGCCGTCGGGGCGCGAAAGTCGTCCTCGGCGGCATCCACCCGAGCACCATGCCTGCCGAGGCCATCGGGCACGCCGATGCCGTGTGCGTCGGACCGGCCGAGACGGTGTGGCCGCGGATCCTCCGGGACTTCGAGCGGGGGCAGCTCCGCAAGTTCTATCGCGGCCGCCCCACGGGCTCGGCCGCGCTCGTGCCGACGGCGCGGCGCGACCTGATGAACCCCAGGGCCTACCTCGTGCGCAACACGATCGTCACCTCGCGCGGCTGCCCCCACTGCTGCTCGTTCTGCTACAAGAAAGGCTTCTGGGGCGAGCGCTACTTCGAGACCCGTCCCCTCGAGGCCATCGAGCGCGAGCTGGCGACCGTGGACAGCAGCTTCGTGTTCTTCCTCGACGACAACTTCCTGGGGGACCGCCGGCACGCGCGGCAGGTCTTCAGCCTTCTGCGAGGCTCGGGCATCGTGTGGCAGGGCTCGGCGTCGCTCGACGTCGTGCACACCCCCGGCTTCCTCGACGAGGCATACGGAGCCGGCTGCCGCAGCCTCTTCGTCGGCTTCGAGAGCATCACCGCCGCGAACATGCGTAAGGCCCACAAGCGCGTCAACAGCCCCGCCGCCTACCCCGAGGCGATCCGCCGCTTCCACGACGCAGGCATCATGCTCAACGCCAGCTTCGTCTTCGGCTTCGACGGCGACGACCCCGACGTCTTCGACCGCACCCTCGAGTTCGCCATCGAGAATCAGCTCGAGACCGGCACCTTCCACATCCTCACGCCCTACCCGGGCACCGACGGCTTCGCCGAGCTCGCGCGCGAGGGGCGCCTGCTCCACCGCGACTGGTCGCGCTACGACACCCGCCACGCCGTCTTCCGCCCGCGCCGCATGAGCCCCGAGCAGCTCGAGGCGGGCCGGCGCAAGATGTATCGCGACTTCTACCGCTACGGCTCGATCCTGCGCCGCTCGCTCGGCCTCACCGGCGCGCTCAAGCGCATCGCCTACAACGTCGCCTGGCAGCGCCTCGACTCCGTCTGGTCCGCCCTGATCGCCTGTGGTCTGCTGCCGCCGGCCCGTGCGCTCTTCGAGCGCATCCTCGCCTGCCGCACGCGGCCCGCCGAGACTCCTCAGCGCGCCCCGCGACCCATCGCCCCCAAGCCCGCAGCGGCGAAGCCCTAGTGTCCTGACCGACAAGCCCTCTCCATAGGTCGGTGGGGCAGAGCAGACCTCACACTCCGTGTGAGGATCGTCACACCGAGTGTGACGACTGCTCTCAGCGCCAGATCTGCCGTCCCGGGTGCGACGCTCGAACTCGTTGGTGACGTCGCAGGGCTCGGGGGGCTTCGCCCGCCGGTCCGCCGCACAGCCAGCCCCCGCACACTCGCGCCGGGCAACGTGCTTGTTGTCCACTCGTGGCCCCCCGCCGGCGGGGGCGGAGGCGCCGTGGGTGCCACGCACAAAGGGGTTTGGGCGTGCCGCCCATGGCTCAGGCCCTCGCGACCAATGGAAGGGACTTGTCGGTCAGGACACCAGCACGACAACCCGCCGGAGCGCTTCGCAGCTCGCCACACAGCGCCCAGCTACGGCCAGGGGTACGAGGACACCGGCTGGACATAGCGTAAGCGTCCCGCTTGCGGGGGCCGACGACACGCCACACAAGGCCCGCCGAGCGGCCCGCTCCCTTGGGAAGCACAGGGACATTGCTGCGTTGCGCGCCCTTCGGAGGCCCCACTCACGCCTGATGGTCATCAACGAATTGCCTGGACGGGCCCCCTCCCTGGGTCATCCTGAGCGACGCGGAAGCGGAGCGAAGGATCTGTCGAAGCAGCACGTCCCAACCCCATGAGCAAGACCCTCTTACCGCGTTCTCCTCCTTGAGTAACACTTCAGCGAAATGAAGAGTTGGGGGCGACAACTCTTCTGGACCTGCCTTGGAAGAAGCGTTTCCTCCCCCAAACCCCTTCTTTCCCAAGAACTTTCACACT
>CBFDBL010000515.1:0-5105 GCA_965603035.1 uncultured bacterium | reverse complement strand
CACGCGGCGTCGGAGGACGCGCTCGCGGCCGAGCTCGTCGCGAGCCGCTGCTCGCACCACTCGGCGCTGGGCTACCACGGGGCGACCTACGCAGGCGCCGTGGCGGAGGGGACGTACCGCGAGCGGGGCACCTCGGGCGGCCTCGTCTCGTGGGTGCTCTGCGAGCTGCTGCGGCGCGGCACGGTGGACGCCGTCGTGCACGTGAAGCCGCGCCCGCCCGAGGCCGGCGATGGCCCGCTCTTCGGCTACGCCGTGTCCACCACGGCCGAGGCCGTGCGGGAGGGCGCGAAGTCCCGCTACTACCCGGTCGAGCTGGCGCAGGCCGTGCGCCGGGTGCGCGAGCGGCCGGGCCGCTACGCGGTCGTCGGGCTCCCGTGCTTCGTCAAGGGGTTGCGGTTGCTGGCCCGCTCGGATAGACTGGTGGCCGAGCGCGTGCGGTGCCACGTCGGGCTGGTGTGCGGGCACCTCAAGAGCGCGCGGTTCGCCGACTTGTTCGCCTGGCAGTGCGGCATCGCGCCGGGCAGGCTCCGCGCGATCGACTTCCGCGTGAAGCTGCCGGGCCGCAAGGCCTACCACTACGCGGTCGAGGTCGCCGGCGAGCGCGACGGGCGCGCGCTGCGGGCCCTGCGGGCCAACACGGAGTTCTTCGGCTGCTCGTGGGGCCACGGGCTGCTCAAGTACCCGGCCTGCGACTACTGCGACGACGTGTTCGCCGAGACGGCGGACCTGACGGTCGGCGATGCGTGGCTGAAGCCGTACCTGGCGGACAGCCGGGGCGTGAACGTGCTGGTGGTGCGGCGCCCGGAGCTGGGCGCGCTGCTCGAGGCGGCGGCGGGCGAGGGGCGACTGGCGCTCGAGCGGCTGTCGCCGCGGCGGCTCGCGCGGTCGCAGGGCGCTGCCCTGCGCCACCGGCGCGACGGCACCGCGTACCGCCTGTGGCTGAAGGAGCAGCAGGGGGTGTGGCACCCGCCGAAGCGGGTGCGGCCCCGCCACGAGCACGTGAGCGCGCGGCGGCGCGAGATCCTCCGCCTCCGCCTCGAGCTGGTCGCCGCGAGCCACGAGGCGTTCCTGGAGGCCGCGGCGGCGGGGAGCTTCGGCCGGTTCCGCGAGCGGATGACGCCGCTGCTCGACGCGCACGATCGCCTGTGCAGCTACAAGCACCCGCTGCGACGCCTGCTGTCGCGCGCGAGCAGGGCGGTCCGTCACGCCTGGCGCGGCAAGCGCTGACGCGCAGCACCCTCGCGGCGACGCCGCAGGAGATGGGCCCGATGCACCCCTGGCAGGTGTCCGTCATCGTCTCGACCTGCGATCGCTCGGGCTACCTCCGGCTCTCCATCGCGTCGCTCGAGGCCCAGACCGTCCGCCCCCACGAGGTGATCATCGCCGACGACGGCTCCGAGCCCGCGCACGTCCGCAGCATCGAGCAGACGATCGCGGGCTCGTCGCTGCCGGTCCGCTACGTGCGCCAGGAGCACCGCGGCTTCCGCCTCGCGGCGAACCGCAACCGCGGGGCACGCGCGGCAAGGGGCGACTACCTCTTCTTCACCGACGGCGACCTCGTGCTGTTCCCCGAAGTGCTCGAGGAGCACCTGGCCGCCGCCGGCGAGCGGCGCTGGGTCAGCGGCGCGGCCGTGCGGCTCTCCCAGGAGGAGACGCAGCGGGTCAGTGAGGAAGCCATCCGGTCGCGCGGGCTGGACGCGCTGTGGCCCGCGGCGGACGACGAGCGGGTGCGGCGACTGCGCAGGGGCGCGGCGGCGTTCCGGCGCCGCGCGCTGCTCGCCCGGCTGTGGCCGACGGAGCCGGTGTTTCGCAAGCTGCGGATGCTGGGCTTCCAGGCCTCGATGCCGCGCGCGGGGTTCGAGGCCGTCAACGGCTTCGACGAGGCCTTCGAGGGATGGGGCGAGGAGGACCTGGACCTGGGCCTCCGCCTCCACCTCGCCGGCTGGCGCGGCCACACGGTGCTCGACCGCAGCCGCGTGCTCCACCTCTACCACGCGCCCTGGGAAGCCGAGCCGCCCAACCGCGCCTACTACGAGCGCCCGCGCCACGGCCAGTTCCGCTGCCCCAAGGGCCTCGTGCCCGAGACCGCACCCGACGCACCCGAGGCCTGAGGCCCTCCTCACCTCGCCGGCGCCTCGGGCGCGCGGCGGACGCAGCGGAAGCCGTAGGCGTCGGCGCCGAAGCAGGCGTCGGCGAACATGGGGGTCTCGCTGCCCCGCGCCGACGAGCGGCAGGCCGCGGCCGTCGCGCGCCAGCTCCCCCCGCGCAGCACCCGCTCGTCGCCCTCGGACGGGCCGGCCGGCGCGTCGGAGCCGCTCGCGCGGTACTGGGTCTCGCCGTAGCGGTCGTGGCACCACTCCGCGACGTTCCCGTGCATGTCGTAGAGCCCCCAGGCGTTGGGCCGCTTCCGGCCGACGGGCTGGGTCTTCTTCCCCGCGTTGCCCTTGAACCAGCCGTGGGCGCGCAGCTTCGCCGCGTCACCGCCGAACGAGTAGCTGGCCGTCGAGCCCGCGCGGCAGGCATACTCCCACTCCGCCTCGGTCGGCAGGCGGTAGCCGTCCGCCGCGAAGTCGCACGCCAGCGTCTCGGGGTCGTAGCACAGGCTCAGGCCCTCGCGCGCCGACCGCAGATTGCAGTATCGCACGGCGGCCACCCAGTGCACCCGCTCGACGGGGCGCGCCGGCCCCTTGAATCGCGACAGGTTCCTCCCCATCAGCGCGTGGTAGGACGCCTGGGTGACCTCGTGGGTGTCGATGTAGAAGGCGCGGAGCCGGACCTTGTGGGCGGGCCGCTCGTCGTCCTCGCCGCGGTCGTCGCCCATGGTGAACTCGCCGGCGGGTACCCAAGCCATCTCGACGCCGGTCTTCGTCACGACCGGCTCGCGCGCCGGCTCTGGCGGCCCGGAGGTCCTGCCGCCGCCGTCGTCGCGGGCGCGCTCGCAGGCCGCGAGACAGAGCAGGCAGGCGACGGCGAGGGACGCGGCTCGGCTCATGGCGTCAATGCCTGGCTCCCTCGTGGCCGGCGGGGTTGCGGAGCACCTTCTGCGCGCGGCGGCGGATCTCGCGGGCGACGTCGGCCATTCTCGGGTCGATGGCGACGGCCAGTCCCGCGCGCTGTCGGAGCATCTTCGCGGCCCAGCGACACTCGCCGACCAGCTCGTCCTGGCTGCCGCCGATGGCGACGAGCGCCTTGGTGAAGGCCTTGCACTTCGCCGGCGCGTCGGCCCCCTCGTAGTCGAGCATGGTCGCGCGGAACCGCTCGACCATGGTTGCGGCGATGGCGGGCGTCTTGATGGTGCCGCGGCGGGCCGCGACGCGCGCGTCGATGGCGCGGGCGAGCTTCCCGAGCTCTGCGAGCTGCGGCGCCAGCTCGGGATGCGCCCGCTCGTGCTCGGCCAGCAGGTCGAGCACGCCGTGGCCGAACGCCACGTACTCCTCGATCCGGCCGCGAATGTGGCGGATGAAGACCATGACCTCGTCGAGGGTCCTCTCGATCTTCGCCCGCTGCTGCTTCTGCTGCCGCCGCTGGTAGATGGGGTTGAGGGTGTCGCGGGTCGAGCAGGTCGCGCGGCCCTTGTTGCGCGAGCGCTGGCCCTCGACGTCGAGGATGTACTCGCACGGCCCCACGCCGAGGGTCGCACGCACGATGTCCACGACGGTGAACGTGTCGAGCGGCGTGGCCCGCACGCGGTTGATCGGGTAAATGACGGCAGGCCCCTCGAAGCGGAGCTTCTTCGCGAAGGGCTGGAGATGCCCGCGCCCGTCCCTGTCCACCCAGCACGGATAGGGGAACGAGCCGAGCACGGTGGTCCACCGCTTGCGGTTGGCGGGCAGGGTGCCCGGGGAGCCGAACCAGCCGTGCTTGGTGAACTTGCCGTCGGCGCGCTGGGCGATCATCTCCCAGCTATCGGTCGCCGCGTCGGCCCGCCGCCAGTCGAGACGCCACTGGGCCGGGAACGGCTGCGCCCAGTCGAGGGGCACGATGCGCCCTGCGTCCTTGTCCGCAACGTCGTGGCGGTGCCAGACGCCCTGGCCGTCGAAGAATGCCACCCACACCTTGCCCTTCTCGCCGTAGCGGATGGCCGAGGCGTCGATGGCCCTCCGCTCGCCCTTGCCCGACAGGGTGACGCCGACGTCCTGATCGCTCCTGTCCCACACGGCCATGGCGATGCCGTCGCCGTCGCCGAGCAGGTGGAGCAGGAAGTTGTCGCCCGGCAGCTCGGCCTTCGCGACGGGCAGCTCCGCGGCGTCGAGCACGATATCGTCGGCGAAGAAGTCGGGCAGCACGGCGAAGCGGCACGGGGCCTCCACGCGAAGGCCGGTGACGCCGCCGCGCGGCTCCGTCGCCACGAACGCCTGCCCCATCCCGAGCGCGTAGCGGATCGTCATGTCCGAGCCAGTGGGAGCCGCGAAGCGTGCGTCGATGGAGGCGCCGCCAGACCCGTTCTCCGCGATCTTCAAGCCCACAAGCTTCGCGGCGCGTGCGGAGCCGAAGGGCGTGAGGTGCGCGCGGCGGGCACCATTCGAGTAGGCTTCCGCTCCCCTCCCCCGCTTGCGGAGCACCACGGCGAGGCGGTTGTTCATCATCACCGCGTCGCCCTTGAAGCGGTGGCCTGTCTCGTCCTCGGGCACTTGGGTCCAGCCCGGGCGCTTCGCCAGTGCCTCCGCGGCCAGCGGCTGCGCCGAGGCGCTGCCGGTGTCGAAGAGCCGCACGCCGACCGCCGCGGCCTCCGCCTTGGCCGCTTGCTGGTAAGGCACGTAGTCGCCCTCGTAGAGGCGGAAGGCGTCGGCCAGGTACCGCGCGTTCGCCTGACCGCAACTGATGTAGGCGAACCAGCCCTGCGCGAAGTCGCTCGCGACCGTGAAGGTCTCGCGGACCTCCGTCCACTTGCCGTTGGGGAGTGCGACCTTCCTGCCCCTGAGCGCGCGGTCGTAGGGCTTGGCGGGCCGCTCGATCTGGAGGTCCACGGTCAGCGGCCCGCTCAGCGGCTTCACCATCACGGCGAGGGTGTAGGTGCGGCCCTTCGCGCCCGCGTCCACGACCTGGCCGAACTCGACTTCGCGGGCCTCTCCCGGGACGAGCTGGCCCTCCTGGTGAGGCAGAAC
>CBFDBL010000514.1:0-5109 GCA_965603035.1 uncultured bacterium | reverse complement strand
GGCCCGAGGGCGCCGAGGGCCGACAGGTGCTCCTGAAGGACGAGGTCAGCGGCGAGAGCGTCTCCGTCGAGCCACGCGCCGTGGTCAACGCCACGGGCGCCTGGGTCGATCTGGCGAACGCCGCGCTCGGCCTCGAAACCCAGTTCATGGGCGGCACCAAGGGCTCGCACCTGATCGTCGACTGCCCCGCGCTTCACCGGGCGCTCGGCGACCAGATGGTCTACTACCAGCACAGCGACGGTCGCGTGTGCATCGTGTTCCCCGTCGGGGACAAGCTGCTCATGGGCTCGACGGACCTCCGCGTCGACGACCCCGACGCCGCGCGTTGCGACGGCGACGAGGTCGAGTACATGCTGGCCACGCTCCGCGGCATCTTCCCCGGCATCGAGATTCGGCGGGATCAGATCGTCTATGTCTTCTGCGGCGTGCGGCCCCTGCCATCGAGCGGCGAGGGCGTCACGGCGACGATCACCCGCGGCCACTTCATCCGCGCCATCGAGCCCGAGGGCGATCGCCCCTTCCCCGTCCTCTGCCTCATCGGCGGCAAGTGGACCACCTTCCGCGCCCTCGCCGAGCAGGCCGCCGACCAGCTCCTCGACCGCCTCGGCGTCGAGCGCCGCCGCTCGACCGAGCAGGTCGCTATCGGCGGGGGACGGGACTGCCCGGGCGGCGACGAGCGGGGGCAGTGGGTCGCGCGTGTCGCGGGCGAGACGGGGCTGAGCGCCGAGCGCGTGGCCGTCCTCCTCGAGCGCTACGGCGCGGCGGCCGCGCGGTTCGCCTCCGGGGATGAGACGCCGCTGGCGTCGCTGCCCGACTACACGGCCGGCGAGCTCCGCCGCATCGCCGAGTGCGAGCAGGTGGTGCATCTCGACGACCTGGTCTGTCGGCGCAGCACGATCGCCCTGCTCGGCCGCGCCACCGCGCCGGCGCTCGCCGAGCTTGCGCGGACCGTCGGCGCCGCGCTACACTGGGACGCGGCGAGGCAGGCCGACGAGGTTCGGCGCACCCTCGCCGAGGTCAGGGTACCAGAACCCTAGGCCCCGCAGGCCGGTCGGATGGGACCGATAGGACCCATCGGACCCATCGTCGGGGCCACTGTCACCAGGAAAGGACACCCAATGGATCGACGCGGGTTCCTGCGAGCCGTCGGCGCCGGCGCCGCGGCGCTGGCCCTGCCCGTCCGCCTGCGCGCCGGCGAGGCGAAGGGCGGCAAGCCCAACATCCTCTTCATCTTCGCCGACGACCAGTGCTTCGAGACCCTCCACGCCCTGGGCTGCGACGAGATCCAGACGCCCAACCTCGATCGCCTGGTCCGCGGCGGCACCACCTTCTCCCACGCCTACAACATGGGCTCGTGGACCGGCGCCGTCTGCGTCGCCAGCCGCACCATGCTCAACACCGGCCTGTTCCTGTGGCACGCGCAGCGCGCCGCCAGGAAGGTGGACAAGGAGTTCCGCCAGCACGACAGGATGTGGGCGCAGCTCCTCGCCGCCGGCGGCTACGACACCTACTTCACCGGCAAGTGGCACGTCAAGGCCGACGCCGCCAAGACCTTCCGCTTCGCCCGCAACGTCCGCGGCGGCATGCCCAACCAGACCCCCCAGGGCTACAACCGACCCCTCGAGGGCAAGCCCGACCCCTGGAAGCCGTGGGACCCACAGTTCGGCGGCTACTGGAAGGGCGGCAAGCACTGGAGCGAGGTGCTCGGCGACGACGCCACCGCCTTCATCGCCCAGGCCGCCAAGCGCGACAAGCCCTTCTTCATGTACCTCGCCTTCAACGCGCCCCACGACCCGCGCCAGTCGCCCAAGGCCTACGTGGACCGCTATCCGCTCGACAAGGTGGCCGTCCCGACCAACTTCCTGCCCGAGTACCCCCACAAGGACGCCATCGGCTGCGGCAAGGGCCTGCGCGACGAGAAGCTCGCGCCCTTCCCCCGCACGCGGCGCGCCGTCCAGGTCCACCGCCAGGAATACTACGCCATCATCACCCACATGGACGCGCAGGTGGGCCGCATCCTCGACGCCCTCGAGCAGTCGGGCAAGGCGGCCAACACCTATATCTTCTTCAGCGCCGACCACGGCCTCGCCGTCGGCCACCACGGCCTCATGGGCAAGCAGAACCTCTACGACCACAGCGTCCGAGTCCCGCTGTGCGTCGTCGGCCCCCGCGTGCCCAAGGGCAGGACCCTCGACACGCCGGTCTACCTCCAGGACATCATGCCCTCGACCCTCGAGCTCGCCGGCGCGGCAAAGCCCAAGCACGTGCAGTTCCGCAGCCTGATGCCATTGATAGCGGGGAAGGCCAAGCAGTCGCACGACGCCATCTACGGCGCCTACCTCGCCCTCCAGCGGATGGTGACCGACGACGGCTGGAAGCTGCTGCTCTACCCGAGGATCAAGAAGGTCCGCCTCTACAACCTGAAGGCGGACCCGCTGGAGATGAAGGACCTGGCCGGCGACCCCAAAGCCAGGCCCGTCATCCGGAGGCTCTTCGCCACACTGCTCAGCCTCCAGAAAGAGGCCGGCGACACCCTCGACCTGCGCGCCGCCTTCCCCGGGCTGTGATGCCAGCGGCCGGGGCGTGAGCTACTCGGCTTCGAAGCGGATCCAGTAGAGCCGCGAGGCGGCGACGCTGTCCACCGTATTGCTGTCGATCATGAGGCCGATCTGGACGACGGCGGGCACGGGCTTGCCCTTGTCCTCGGGGAAGGCCAGGCGGAAGCCCTCCCGCACGTCGCGGCGGATCTCCCGCGCCTTGCCGAGGTCGCGGTCACCGTGGCCGATGGGGATGTAGCGCAGGAAGGCGGCGTAGTCGGGGTCCTGGCCTGTCGGCTTCTCCCAGGGGCGGTTCGCCCACACGTAGGCCGCAGTCTTGGGGATCCGGAGCCCCTGGTACTCGTGGCGGGGGGTGTCGAAGGACACGAAGAGGTAGAAGGCGGCGTCGTTCCTGCGCGAGTTGCGCAGGTCGGCCCGGTGGCCCGGCAGGCGCACGGGCGCCATCCTGAAGTGGAGGATGGGGAAGCGGCCGGGGTCCACGCGGAACGTCTCGCCGGTCAGGCGCAGCAGGACCTTGTTCTCCAGTCCATAGCGTAGCCTCTCGCGGTCGCGGACGGCCAGCCAGACGCGCTTGCGGAAGATGGGGCCGGGCCGGCTCACCAGGTTGAGGGCGCCGTCCTGGATGTGAAAGAAGACGGGGCGGCCCATCAGCGCGACCCAGCCGCGCTCCTTCATCCAGGCCTCAAAGCCCTCGCCCGCGACGAGCGGCTTCTCGTGGGTGAAGTCGGCCACGGTGACCGGCTGGCGCGGTGCCTTCGCGCCGCCTTCCACTGTCGCGAGCGCAGCCGCCAGCGCCAGCAGGACGTCGAGGAGCTGCCCTCCCAGAGTCTTCATCCTGCCCGTTCCTTGCGCTCGGTGCCGAGCGCGTCGGCGGCGATCATGGCGTCCACGACGCTCTCGGAGGTGACCTCGAAGGCGTGGTTGGCGCACAGCGAGCCCTCGCCAGCACACACGTCGCCGATGGGGACGAGGCGGTCGCGGGCGACACCCTCGAGGTCGAGGTCTGCGAAGGTGACGGGCAGGCCGACGGCGATGCACCAGTCGACGATCGCATAGGTCTGGGCCATCGGCACGTCGGGGTCGAGGCAGAGCTGGCTGGCCACCCCGAAGGCGACCTTCTCGCCGTGGTAGTAGGCGTTGCACTCGGGGAAGCCTGTGAGCAGGTTGCCGATCATGTGCGCGGTGGCGAGCCCGCCGCTCTCGAACCCCAGGCCGCTGAGCAGCACGTTGGCCTCGACGATCTTCTCGAGCGCCGGGGTGACGACGCCCAGCTCGACGGCGCGCCGCGCCTCGACGCCGAACTCCATGAGCGTCTCGAAGCACAGGCGCGCGATGGCGATGGCGGCCTGGGTGGGCACGCCGCCGCCGAGGTTCTGCGGCCACGTCCTGAGGGCCGACTCCGTCTCGACCCAGGTGCTGAGCGCGTCGCCCATCCCCGCGACGAGCGCGCGGACGGGGGCGCCGGCGATGACCTTCGTGTCCACCATCACGACGTCGGGGTTGAAGGGCCAGCAGTCGAACCCCAGGAAGAAGTGGTCGTCGTCGTACCACACGGTGGCGGCGCTGGTCGGCGAGTCGTTCGAGGCGATGGTCGGGCAGGTCACGAGCCGCACGCCCGTCTCGACCGAGGCGGCCTTGGCCACGTCGAGGCACTTGCCGCCGCCGACGCCGACCGACACGTCGGCGCCCTCGTCGCGGATGATCTGCGCGACCCGCGCCGCCTCGGCCCTCGTGCATTCGCCCTCGAAGGCCACGTCCACGGCCTCCAGCCCCGCAGCCGCGATGCTCGCGAGCACCGTCTCGCCCACGATGCCCTTCACCGTCGCGTCCCACAGCACCATCGGCTTCTTGCCCAGCATCGCCAGATACGTGCCCGCCTCGGCCAGGACATCCGGCCCCTGCACGTACTTGTGCGGCGCGATCAGCACGCTCTTCATAGCGGTCCTCCTATGGCGAACGGGGCTCTCGCATGCCGGCGGATACTACCATGAGCGGCCCGGGCATGCAACGGCGCGGATGCGTGGATGGATGGAAGAAGAGCTCCGCGAGCACGACCTTCTTGCGTGATTCTCCGTCCATCCATCCACTCATCCAACCATCCGCGCCGACACCGCTGTCACAGCATGGCCTGATCCCAGGCGCGTGCCACATTGCAGATGCCGCGTGACCGCCTAACGCATAATCGAGTGTGCACTTCCGTTTGTCGTGAGGAGAAGCGAGGGCTTTTCCACAGGTTGTCACTGCGAGCGGCGCCGCTTGCGAGCCTGAGAGCACGTGCGGCGCGTCCGCCGCTGCGGCGGCGTGTTGGCAACCTGTGGTGAAGCCCGCATCCCGGGGCCCGCAAGCTCACTGACGGCGCAGCCGTTTCGCGAGGTGACGGTCTCGGTGCGCCCTGCCGAGGCTGGTGACAGGGGGCTGTCACTCCCTCCTGTGCCCGTCCGGGCCGCGGCTCGGCTCGCCGGTGGCTCCCGTCGCCTTCTGCGAAGGGAACGGGGCCTGTCGGCCGCAAGGGGTGCGGCGCGGCAAGCGGCGAAGACGCCGCCCTCGCCTG
>CBFDBL010000513.1:0-5139 GCA_965603035.1 uncultured bacterium | reverse complement strand
CCACCCGGCGCTCCTCTCGCCGGGCGGGTTCCTGAAGATGCATCCCGCGCTCCAGGCCCGCATGGGCTGGGAGGCGCGCTTGCGTGCCAGGATCTCGATCCGCCGCTGGCGCAGTGCGCGGCTCGACCCTCGGCCCAGCTCGAAGCTGGCCGAGAGCAACAGCGGCGCGCCGCCGCGCAGCGTCGAGCTGCGGTAGGCGAGGCCCAGCTCCCGGGCGCTCACCCCGTGGGGGCGCTGGCCCGGGAAGGCCACCACCGCGCTCACCAGGTGGTCGGCGATGACCCCGTGGCGGCCCCCCGCGTTCATGGCCACCGCGCCGCCCACCGTCCCGGGGATGCCGGCCAGCCCCTCGAAGCCGGCGAGCCCGCAGCGCTCGGCTCGGGCCAGCAGCGTCGCCAGGTCGAAGCCGGCGCCGACGTCGAGCCGCCGCCCGGCCCGGCTCAGCCACGCGAGCCGCCGCGTGGACAGCACGGCGCACGCGTGGGGGCCGTCGGTCACCAGCGTGTTGCAGCCGCGCCCGAGCACGCGCAGGCGCAGGCCGCCGTCGCGGCACCGGCGGTAGACGATCGCCACCTCGTCCCAGTCGCGCGGCTCGAGGAAGTAGCGCACGGGGCCGCCGACGCGGAACGACGTGTGGCGCGCCATCGGCTCCTCGGTGCGGCAGATCTCGGGCAGGTCGCTGAACAGCCTCATGGGGCCTCTCGCTTCGCGAGCTCGGCGAGGAGCTGCTCGCCGAGGTGGTAGACGTTGCCGGCGCCGATGGTGAGCAGCGTGTCGCCTGGCTCGAGCCGCTCGAGCAGGTGGCGGCGCGCCCCCTCCCACTCGTCGAAGTACGCGACGTCGACCTCGCCGTGCTGGCGGACTGCGTCGGCGATGCGCTCGGCGGTCACGCCGTCGATGGGCGTCTCGCCGGCCCCGTAGATGGGCAGGACGACCAGGTGGTCGAGCCCGTCGAAACACTCGCCGAAGCGCTGGGCGAGGTGGAGCGTGCGGGAGTAGCGATGGGGCTGGAAGGCGCCGATGAGGCGGCCCTGGGCAAGCTGGCGGGCGGCCTCGAGGGTGGCGCGGATCTCGGTCGGAGGGTGGGCGTAGTCGTCGATGACGGCGACGCCGGCGGCGGCGCCCTTGTGCTCGAGGCGGCGGCCCACGCCCTCGATGTGGCCGAGCGCGGCGCGGAGCGCGTCGTCGCCGATGCCGAGCGCCGTGGCGAGCGCGACGGCGGCGAGGGCGTTCTGGGCGTTGTGGCGGCCGGGCAGGTTGACCTTCAAGCCGCGGAGCAGGTCGCCCGGCCGCCGCACGTCGAGGCTGCTGCTGCGGCCGCTGGCCCGGAGGCTCTCGCCGCGGATGTCGGCGCCGTCGCCGAGGCCGTAGGTCAGGTACTCGCCGTCCCACGCGTCGCGGGTCGCCATCGCCGCCTCGTCGTCCGCGCACAGGATGACGCAGCCGCCGGCCTGGGTGCGGACCCGGTAGCGGCGGAAGATCTCCTGGAGCGACGCCAGGTCGGGGTAGCGGTCCACGTGCTCGTGGTCGAGGTTGGTGACGATGGAGACATGGGGCAGGAACTCGAGCAGCGAGCCGTCGCTCTCGTCGGCCTCGAGGACGAAGAACGGGCCGTCGCCGATGCGGTAGGTGCCGCCCAGCTCGGCGACGGTGCCGCCGATCATGGCCGAGGGGTCGTAGCGGGCCTCGATGAGCAGGCGGGTCGCCATCCAGGTGGTGGTCGTCTTGCCGTGGCTGCCCGCGACGGCGACGACGCGCTGGCTGCCGGCCAGGCGTGCGAGCATGCGCGCGCGGCTGATGACGGGCACGTGGCGGCGCAGGGCGGCGAGGATCTCGGGCTCCGCCTCGCCGATGGCCGACGACCGGACGACGAGCTCGACGCCGTCGAGGTGCGCGGGGTCGTGGCCGACGACGATGGTGCAGCCGCGCTCGGCGAGCGAGCGGGTGCGGGCCGACTCCTCGACGTCGCAGCCCGACACGGTCGCGCCGCGCTCGAGCGCCATGTGCGCGATGGCGCTCATGCTCACGCCGCCGATCCCCACGAAGTGCACGTGTCGTCCTCTGAGCGGCATAGCTCGGTCCGTTGCCTCCAGGCTCAGGCTCGCCCCATCTCCGGTCCGTCGCCGCCGGCGCGCAGGCCGCCGCGCCGGCCCCGCAGGAGCGCCTGCACGCGGTCGGCCACCACGGCGGCAGCCCTCGGCACGCCCAGCTCGCGGCTCCGCGCGGCCATGTGCGCGAGCCGGGGCGCGTCGGCCAGCAGGCCCGTCGCCTCGGTCACCAGCCGCTGCGGCGTCAGCGCGTCCTGCGCGATGAGGATCGCGGCGCCGTGGTACTCGAGCACCCGCGCGTTGAGGTGCTGGTGGTTGTCGGCCGCGTGCGGCAGCGGCACGAGCAGGGCGGGGATGCCGAGCGCGGTGAACTCGGCAATCGTCGTCCCGCCAGCCCGCGACAGCGCCAGGTCGCACACGCCGTAGGCCAGCGCCATGTCCTCCAGGAAGCCGAGCACCGCCGCCCTCAGCCCGTGCTCGGCGTAGGCGGCCGCGACCCGCTCGCGGTCCGCCTGGCCCGCCAGGTGGGCGAGCTGGATGGGCCGGCCGTCGCGGGCGAAGAGCGCCGCCGCCTCGACCATCCGCTCGTTGAGGGGCCGCGCGCCTTGGCTGCCGCCCATGACGAGCAGGGTCGGCCTGGCGGCGTCGAGCCCGAGCGCCGCCGCGGCAGCGGCCCTGTCCTGCCGCCGGATGCGGGTGCGGATCGGGTTGCCCGTCACCCGCACCTTGCCGCGGCAGCGGAAGTACGGGGCCGACTCCTCCCACTGGCACGCCACCTCGTCGGCGACGCGCGAGAGCAGCCGGTTCGCGCGGCCTGGCACGACGTTCTGCTCGAGCAGGAGCGATGGGATGCCGAGCAGGCGCGCGCACAGGACGGGCGCGAGCGAGCCGTAGCCGCCCAGCCCGACGACGAGGTCGGGCCGGAAGCGCCGGAGCTGGCGCATCGCGCCGCCCGCCGCGGGCACGAGGCTGGCCAGCCGCCTGGGCAGCGCGCCGCGGCTCGTGCCCGGCAGCACGGCCACGTCGAGCCAGGGCTCCATCAGCGCCCCGTAGGCGCCGTCGCGCTCGGTGCACAGCAGCAGCAGGCGGCCAGAGGGGTCGCGGCGGTGCAGCTCCTCGGCCAACGAGAGCCCCGGGAACAGGTGCCCGCCCGTGCCACCTCCTGCGAACGCGATCCTCATGATCCCCCCGCAAGCTTCACGGCCCCGACGGCCCTCGGCGCCGTCGCGGCCTCCACCTTCGACGCCACGTTCAGGATCAGCCCCATCGCCACCATCGTGGCCATCAGCGACGACCCGCCCGAGCTGACGAACGGCAGCGCGAGGCCCTTCGTCGGCGCCGAGCACGTCACCACCGCGATGTTCACCGCAGCCTGGATCCCGATCATCAGCGTCAGCCCGAACACGAGCAGCGACGAGAACAGGTCGGGCGCCCGACGCGCCACCCGCACCCCGTGCCAGAAGAGCAGCGCGAAGAGCAGCACCACCCCCGCACAGCCCACCAGCCCGAGCTCCTCGCCGATGATCGAGAAGACGAAGTCGTTGTTCGCCTCGGGCAGGAACAGCAGCTTCTGCTGGCTGTTGCCCAGCCCGACGCCGAGCAGGCCCCCCGAGCCGAGCGCCAGGAGCGACTGGATCACCTGGTAGCCCGCGCCCTGCGGGTCGCCCCAGGGGTTGAGGAACGCCAGGATTCGCTCGATGCGCTCGGGCACCGTCATCACGAGGTAGACGAGCAGCGGCGCCGAGGCGAGCACGGCCGGCACCACGTGGATCATGCGGATGCCCGCGACATAGAGCATGGCCAGGGTCATCGCGGCGATGAGCAGCGCCGTCCCGAAGTCGGGCTGGGCGAGGATGAGCAGGAACGCGAGCCCCATGATGGCCACGGGCTGGAGGAAGCCCTTGAAGAAGGTCTTGATCCGCGCCTGCTCGCGCTCGAAGAAGTCGGCCATGTAGAGGCACAAGGCGACCTTGAAGAGCTCGGAGGGCTGGAAGCTGAGGATGCCGAAGCGGTACCAGCGGCGCGCGCCGTTGACCTTGACGCCGAAGATGAGCACGCCGACCAGCGTGGCGAGCGACACCACCAGCAGCGCCACGCTCCAGCGCCGCAGGGTGCGCAGGTCGGTCGCGTAGGCGACGTAGAGGACGCCGACCGAGAGCCCGAGCCACAGGGTGTGCTTGAGGACCAGGTAGCGCACGAGCGCGGGGTTGCGGGCGGGGGCGGTGCTCGCCACCATGACGACGCCGAGCCCCAGCAGCACGGCCAGGACCCCCAGCAGGTCGTAGGTGGTCCCCGCAAGTGAGTGGCGTCGCTTGTCGTCCTGCGCCGCGCCCATCGGCGGCCTCCCTAGCCGAAGTGCTCCTGGATGGCCGCGAGCGAGCGCTCGAGCAGCTCGCCCGCCGTCGCGACCGGGAGGTCGAGCACCTCGGCGATCTGCTCGGGGCCCAGCCCGTCGGCGTAGAAGAGCATGAGCACGAGGCGCTCGTGCCGTGAGAGCTCCGTGGCCATGAAGGTGCGCAGCTCGTCCTGCGCCGCTTCCTGCGAGAGCATCGTGACGGTCATGTCCATCTGTCCTGCCTGGCAACCCCGTGCGGTCAAAACCCCCTCCATGGAGCCCGGCCCCCCAGGGCCGAGCCGCCGCAAGCCCCCGAGCTCCTCCGCCAGCGACAGCCACCGCGCCAGCCGCAGGTACTGCGGCGACGCCACCCCCCGCCAGGCCGTCGGCAGCGGATAGTCGTTCCGTCGGTCCATCGCTCCCCTCCTTCCCTGGCCTGCTACGCGAGCGCCGGCTCGGGCCGCCCGGCCAGCAGGCAGCGCTCGAGCGCCCCCGCCACGTCCTCGAGCTGCATTCCCCGCGAGCCCTTGAAGAGCACCGCGTCCCCCGCCGCCACCCACTCGTCGAGCCACCGCACCGCGGCCGCGCGGTCCGTCGTCGCGAGGACGCGCTCGGGCGCCATGCCCGCCTCGAGGGCCGCCTCGGCCAACAGCGCGGCCCGCTCGCCCACCGCACACAGCACGTCGATGCCGGCAGCGGCCACCCGCTCGCCCATGGCCCTGTGGGCCTGGTCGCTCGCCTCGCCGAGCTCGAGCA
>CBFDBL010000512.1:0-5147 GCA_965603035.1 uncultured bacterium | reverse complement strand
GCCCCCCTTCAGGGTGCCGCGGTAGCAGATGAGGACGCTGCGGGCCGTCTTCTGGAAGAGGTCGCGGCCCGAGACGGCCGGCGGGCAGCAGGTGCTGTGGAAGCCGCTGCCGAAGGTGCCGTGCTCGCCGAGCCGGCGGCGGTTGCCCGTGTCGGGCAGCAGGTAGCGGTCGGTGCGGGTGGGGATGTGAACGGTGTTGTTGAACGGCGGGTTGCCGGGCCAGCTCGGGTCGCGGACGGGGAAGGCGCGGTCGCGGCCGAGGCTGACGCCCCACGACTGGTCGATGACGCTGAAGCCGCCGTCCCAGGTGCTCGTGCGGCCGAAGGCCGTGCCCTTCTTCGGCTGCCAGTGCCACTCCCTGGGATACTGGAGCTTGGGCGCGTAGCGGCCGGTGATGAGCGGCTCGAACTTGCCGGTGGCCAGGTGCAGCCGGCCGAAGAAGCACCAGCCCGAGGCGGCCAGCCACACGTTCGCGTAGGGCGTGTAGGCCCAGCCGTCCGGTGCGACGGCAGGCGGCGGCGTCGTGCACGAGCCGCCGTTCACCCCGATGATGGGGGCGATGAGCTTCTCCCTGCCCGTCGCGGCGTCGAGGACGTGGAACGTCTTGTGGTGGGGATGCGCCTCGTACCACTTGACGAGCTCGGGGAAGATCTCGTCCTCGACCAGCGCCGGGTCGTCCTTATGCCGCTCGTTGAAGGGGTTCATCACGGCCTTCTGGATGAACTGCTGTGTGGTGTGGGAGGCGAAGACGAGCTGGGTCGTGACGACGAGGGTGCCTTTGTGGGCGACGAGCCAGTACTCGCGCATGGCCGCGCCCGGGATCTTCGGCGATCGCCAGAGCTGCCGCCCCGTCTGGCCGTCGAGTGCGTAGACGTGCATGTCGCCGGCGCCGACGTAGAGCGCCCCGTCGGCGCAGGCGGGCGTGCTGAGCACGGGGCCGCCGACGGGCGCCTTCCATGCCAGGGCGCCGCTCGTCGCGTCGAGTGCGTAGACGAAGCCGTCGCGGCCGGCGACGAACACCTTGCCGTCGGCGGCGACCGGCGCCGCCCAGAGCGGCGCGCCCGTCTCGAAGGTCCAGAGGCGCTGGCCGTCGCGCGAGCGGACGGCGTGGCAGCGGCGGTCGAGGCCGTTGACGTAGACGACGCGGTTGTGCCATGCGGGCGAGCCGAAGATCGGGGCGGAGGCGTCGTAGTGCCAGGCGGTCTTGCCGGTCTCGCGATCGAGGGCGTAGAGGCGGCCGTGGCCCGTGCCGATGAAGAGCTTGCCGTCCGCTACGACGGGCTGGCTGGCGGTCTGCATGGGCTCCTCGAGGTCGCGGAGCCAGAGGACGCGGTAGGGCGGGTCGGGCTGGTCGGGGCTGTAGCCCGTGTGGGCGGGATCGTGCTGGAGCTGGGGCCAGTCGGCCGCGCCGGCCAGCATCGGCCATGCGGCGAGACAACAGACAGCCGCCAGAACACGTCGGCGCATGCTCCCGTCCCTTTCCATGCTCAGGGCGCGGGCACCATTCTGGCACGTCCGGCCCCGCGCGTCAATAGCCGTCGTGGACCAGGCATTCGCGGCGTGGGCTGTGTCTGTGTCGGGCCATGGTGTGAGACCGGTGCCAGCGTGGATGACTGGATGAGTGGATGGATGCATGCACGGGCGGAAGATCAGGCAACAGGGAGCACAGGGAACTCCTCTCCCATCCATCCAATCCTCCATCCATCCACCCATCCCTCGAGGTGCGCTGAGCGGCAGCGCGTCGCGAACGGCGCAGCGGCACCGCGCGAAGGGGGTTGACAGGCGGGGCGGACTCTGCAAGGATACGCGGACTGTACGCCACCCCAATCCCCTGGAGGGAGTCGAGACATGTCCCGCCGCGATCGCTGCTCTGTGGGAGTCGCCGCTCTCGTTGTGCTTGCTGGTGCCGCGTGGTCGGTCGCCGGGCAGGCGCCGCCGAAGAAGCCCGCGCCGCCGACGAAGCATACCGCGAAGAAGGGGCCTTTCCGGATCGAGGTGAAGGTCAAGGGCATCTTCGAGGCCGCCGAGATGACCGAGGTGGCGCTCGCGCCCGAGGCGTGGGCGGCGCTCCAGGTCGTCAAGGCCGTCGAGCCGGGCATGCGCGTGCGCAAGGGCGAGCCCGTCCTGTGGCTCGATCTCGAGAAGATCGACGAGGCCATCCGCAAGACCGAGGCGGGCACCGCACTCGCCGACCTCAATGTCAAGCTCGCCGTGGAGAACCTCCGACTCCTGGAGAAGAGCACACCCCTCGACCTCGCGGCCGCCAAGACGGGCAACAAGCGGTTCGAGGAGGACTACAAGCGCTTCTTCGACGTCGAGCTGCCCTACTCGAAGAAGTCGGCCGACTTCTCGCTCAAGTCTGCCCAGTTCTACCTCCTCTACGCGACCGAGGAGCTGCGGCAGCTCGAGAAGATGTACAAGGAGGACGACCTGACCGAGGAGACCGAGGAGATCATCCTCAAGCGGGCGCGTTTCTCCGTCGAGCGCGCGAAGCTCTCCTTCGAGCGCTCGAAGATGTCCCACGAGTTCGCCACCGGGTTCGACATCCCGCGCCGCGTCGAGAACGCCAAGCACAATGCGAAGGCCCAGCAGCTCAACTACGCCAAGGCGACGACCCTGCTGCCCATGCAGCTCAACCAGAAGCGGCTCGAGCTTGCCAAGCTCCAGCGCGACCACAAGGAGGCCGCCGAGAAGCTCGCGAAGCTCAAGAGGGACCGCGAGGCGATGACCGTCAAGGCCCCCGCCGACGGCATCGTCTACTACGGCCAGTGCTCGAAGGGCCACTGGGCCACCGCCGCCGCGATGCAGGGAGTGCTCCGCAAGGGCGGCGCGCTCAAGCCGCACCAGGTGTTCATGACCATCGTCCGGACCCGCCCGATCCACGTGCGGGCCGCCGTGGCCGAGAAGGACCTCCACCATCTCACCCAGGGCCTCGCCGCCGAGATCGTGCCCACCGGCTACCCCGACCTGAAGCTCGCCGCCACGCTCGACGCCGTCGCGCAGGTCGCGGTAAAGGAGGGCAGCTTCGGCGCGCGCCTCGGCGTCAAGGCAGGCCGGGACGCCGCCGCGCTGATGCCCGGGATGACCTGCGCCGTCACCGTCAAGGTCTACGAGGCGAAGGACGCCATCGCCGTGCCCGCCAGCCTCGTCCACACCGACGAGGCCGACGCCGCGAAGCGCTACGTGTGGGTGCTCGGCAAGGACGGGGCCACGGCGCGGCGCGACGTGAAGGTGGGCAGGAAGAACGGCGGCAAGATCGAGATCCTCGACGGCCTGAAGGACGGCGAGACCATCACGGCCAAGCAGCAGGCCCCGAAGCCCGCCGCCAAGCCTGACGAGAAGAAGAAGTGAGTGGCCCGATGACCACCAAGGCCATCCTCGCGACGGCCCTGGCCGCCCTCTGCGTCGCCGGCGGCTGCGCCCGCCCGAAGCCCATGGCGACGACCGGCCCGAAGCCCGCGCCCATCGTCCCGCCGAGGCCCGAGGCCATCGAGGCCGCCATCACCCGCGGCATCGACTTCCTGCTCGCCGCCCAGAACCCCGACGGCTCCTGGGGCAGCGCCACCAGGACGAAGGGCCTGAACATCTACGCCCCCGTCCCCGGCGCCCACCACGCCTTCCGCGCCGCCGTCAGCGGCCTGTGCATCGCGGCGATCATCGAGTCGGGCGACGCGCGGCCCAAGGTGCAGGCCGCGCTCGCGCGTGCCGAGGCGTGGATGCTGAAGTTCCTGCCGAGGGTGCGGCGCGCCACCCCGAGGGCCCTCTACAACGTGTGGGGCCACGCCTACGCCACCCAGGCACTCGTCCGCATGCACCAGCGCACCCGGGACGAGGCCCGCCGCACGCAGATCGCCGAGCTCATCCGCGACCAGGTCGGCTTCCTCGAGCGCTACGAATCGGTGGACGGGGGCTGGGGCTACTACGACTTCCGAGCCCACACGCGCAAGCCCGCGTCGCGGCCCAACAGCTTCACCACCGCGACCCCGCTCATCGCGCTCAAGGAGGCCGAGGCGATCGGCATCGAGGTGCCCGAGCGGCTCGCCCGGCGCGCCGTCGCGACCGTGCAGCGCCAGCGCAAGCCCGACTTCAGCTACCTCTACTCCGGCGGCTTCCAGTTCCACCCGATGTCGAAGATCAACCGCCCGGGCGGGAGCCTCGGCCGCTCGCAGGCCTGCAACGCCGCGCTGCGGGTGTGGGGCGACGAGGCCGTGACCGACGCCATCCTCAAGACCTGGCTCGACCGCCTCTACGCCCGCAACGGCTGGCTCGGCATGGGCCGCAAGCGCCCCGTGCCCCACGAGTCGTGGATGGCCGTCGCCGGCTACTTCTACTACTACGGCCACTACTACGCGGGCTACTGCATCGACCTGCTGCCCCCCGCCGACCGCCCCCACTTCCAGCACCACCTCGCCGCCGTCATCCTCCCGCTCCAGGAGCGAGACGGCTCGTGGTGGGACTACCCCTTCTACAACTACCACCAGCCCTACGGCACCGCCTTCGCCATCATGACCCTCGTCCGCTGCCGGCCCGCCGCCGTCAACTCGCCAGTGTCAGGCCCAGGATGATGGCGACGAACAGCAGCATCGTGCCGGCCAGGATCGCCGCCGCGACGTTGCCCTTCTGAATCTCCTCCTCCAGGTCGATCTTCGGCAGCAGGAAGCGATCGAGGAGCCGAAGGGCCAAGAGCCCCACGAACAGCGCGATCACCGCGTACACCAGGTTCACCAGCAGCATCACCGAGCTGGCGGCCACGAACTTCCAGTCCATCGGAGCCTACCTCCTCTTGGGCGGCGCCGCCGGCGCGGGAGCCCGCGTCCAGGGGCCCTTCGCCCATTCCTTGTCGTTGAAGTAATCGGCCGTCCAGGCGTTCCGCCGGCGGAACCACACGCCCGTGCGGTCGAACTGGATGTTGGGGGCGTACTGAGGGAGCACTGCGGCGCGCGGCGGGGTGCGTCGCAGGCGGCCGCGGCCGCCGGTGGTCTCGAGGATGTAGTCGCGCCCGTCCTGTCGCAGGACGACCCAGGCGTGGCCGCCGCGCTTCACGCGGCCCGTGACGGCCCGCGCGCGGCAGCCCATGGCCCCCAGCCAGTCGGCGAGCAGGATGGCCGTGTCCTCGCAGTCGCCCTGGCGCCTGCGGTGGGTCTCCT
>CBFDBL010000511.1:0-5151 GCA_965603035.1 uncultured bacterium | reverse complement strand
AGGGTGTCGTCCTCGATGCCTGCGTCGCGGAGGGCCTCGAGCACGCGTCCGACCCCGTCGTCCATCGCGGTCAGCATCGCCGCGTAGATGCGGCGCTTGCGGTCCGCGATGTCGGGGAAGCGGTCGAGGTACTTCTGCGTCGCCTCCAGGGGGGTATGGACGGCGTTGTAGGCGAGGTAGAGGAAGAAGGGCTGGGCCTTGTGCCGCTCGATGAAGGCGACGGCCTCGCGGCTGAAGGCGTCCGTCAGGTATTCGGTCTCGTGGACGGGCTTGTCGCCGCGCTGGATGGGGTTGTAGCTGTCGGGCTTGAGCTTGAGGTAGGAGTGGCCGCCGTGCTGGAAGCCGAAGAACTCGTCGAAGCCGCGCTTGAAGGGGTGGTACTTCGGCCGCATGCCCAGGTGCCACTTGCCGACGGCGCCGGTGACGTAGCCCGCGGCCTTCATCGCGTCGGCCATGGTCACCTCGGTGAGCGGCAGGCCCACGAACTCGCGCAATGAGCCGGGCGGCGGGCCGGTGTTGAACTCGTGGCCGAAGCGCTGCTGGTAGCGCGCCGTCGCCAGCCCGGCCCGCGTGGGGCTGCACACCGGGCACGATACGTACCCGTTTGTGAAGCGCACGCCGTTGCTGGCAATAGAGTCGAGGTGAGGCGTCGGGATGTCCTTGCAGCCGTGCACCCCGACGTCGGCGTAGCCCTGGTCGTCGGAGATGATGACGACCACGTTGGGCTTGCGGGGCCTCGCCTCGGCGGCGTGCAGGCGGCCGGCGAGCATGCCCGCCGCCCCCGCGCCCGCGAGAGCCAGGAACCGTCTGCGCCCGATGCGGTCCATGTCTGCCATCGCTTCCTCCTTTCCCAGCCATCCCCGCCGTAAGTATAGGCCTGTCGGCCACGGCGGTCAACGCCCCCTCCACACCTCCTCCCGCCATGGGCGGAGGCATCCGCGTCACTCCCCCGCACGCGGCGCCGAAGCCCGGCTGGTGAGGGAATCAGCATGCCTGTGTCCCCATCGAGAGCCACATAGACATGCTGATTCCTGCACACTCCGACTGAGCCGCAGCGGTCCCGCAAGGCGAAGGCGGCGTTCCGCCGCTTGCCAGCCGCACCATTTGTGCCCGATGGGGAGATGGTCTCCGCAGAACGCCGGCCGAAGGCCTCGGCGGCGGCCCGGACGGCTGGAGCTCAGGGGGCATGGCGCCTCCTTCACCAGCAAGAGGATGACCGACCTGGGTGGGACCAGCGTCTTCGGGCGTAGCCCGTCGCGGAAGGGCGGGCCGCCCGGCTCTCCCCGTCGTGCCGCGAGCGCAATGCGCCACCTGGGAGCCGTGCTCCTGTTGACCCGCAGCGATGGCCTGCGTAGAATGCCGGCACGCACGCAGCGACTGGAGGGCAAGCGATGGCACGAGCCTCTCTGACAGTGCTGATGGTGGGCCTCACAGCGACGAGTGCGCTGGCGGGTGGCACGGTGTACCCGCTCCGCTGGGTCTACGTGTCGCGCGGCCTGCGGCGCGAGCAGGACGTCGAGGAGATCCGGGGGATCGTCAAGACCGCGGCCGAGCACGGGCTGAACGGCATGGTGCTGTCCGCCGGGCTCGACCGCCTGGATCTCCAGCCGCCCGAGTACTTCCGCCGGCTCGAGGCGGTTAAGGCCGCCTGCAAGCAGCAGGGCATCGAGATCGTGCCCATCGTCTTCTCCGCCGGCTACGGCGGCAGCGTGCTCGCCCACGACCGCAACCTGGCGGCGGGCCTGCCCGTGAAGGGCGCGCTCTTCGTCGTCAAGGGCAACGAGGCCCGGCTCGTCGCCGACCCGGCCGTGGCCATCGCCAACGGCGGGTTCGAGGAGCACGATGGCGGCCGCCTCAAGGGCTTCCGCTTCCACGACAAGCCCGGCGAGGTGAGCTTCATCGACACGGCGGTCTTCAAGGAGGGGAAGGCGTCGCTGCGCTTCGAGGGCTTCGGCAAGCTTCCCCACGGCCACGGGCGGGTGATGCAGGAAGTCAAGGTCGCGCCCCATCGCTGCTATCGCGTGAGCTGCTGGGTGCGGACCGAGGGCTTCGAGCCGCAGCGGGCGCTCCGCATCCAGATCTACGGGCCGCACGGCCCCATCGCGAGCCACGACCCCAGGATGCACGGGACGGTGGACTGGCGGCGGGCGACCTTCGGCTTCAACAGCGCCGAGCACGAGATGGTGCGGATCTACGCGGGGTGCTGGAAGGGGCAGGGCGGCAAGTTCTGGCTCGACGATCTGCGCATCGACGAGGTCGGCCTCGTCAACGTCCTGCGGCGGCCGGGCACGCCCATCACGGTGAAGGGCGGCGACACGGTGTACGAGGAGGGCAAGGACTTCGCGCGGATCGAGGACCCGAAGCTGAACTTCCGCTTCGACCACGACGGCCCGCCGATCCGGGTTCTGCCGGGCTCGCGCATCCAGGAGGGCCAGCGGCTGCGGGTGAGCTACTACCACGGGATGGCCATCGGCCGCGGGCAGGTGAGCGTGTGCATGTCGGAGCCGAAGCTCTACGAGATCTGGGAGAAGCAGGTCGAGCTCATCCAGAAGCACCTCGCGCCGACCCACTGGCTGCTGAGCATGGACGAGATCCGCATGGGCGGCTCGTGCACGGCCTGCAAGGCGAGCGGGAAGTCAATGGCCGAGATCCTCGGCGAGTGCATCACCCGCCAGTTCGAGATGATCCGCGAGGCCAATCCCAAGGCCGAGGTGGCGGTCTGGAGCGACATGCTCGACCCCAACCACAACGCCCACGCCAACTACTACCTCGTCGAGGGCGACTTTGCCGATTCGTGGAAGCACGTACCCAAGGAGCTGATCATCGCGACGTGGTACTTCCGCAAGCGCCGTGCCAGCCTCGACCACTTCTCGAAGCTCGGCTTCCGCACCCTCGCCGGCGCCTACTACGACGGCGACACCCTCGACAACCCCAAGGGCTGGCTCGCCGACCTCGACACGACGCCCAACGCCATCGGCATCATGTACACGAGCTGGCGCAACAAGTACGCCCTGCTCGCGCCGTTTGGCGACCTGGTGTCGAAGCGGTGAAGGAGAAGAGAGGACTGAGAACCCACACGCTCGTCCCCGTGCTCCTGCGCGGGGACGGGATCTTGGACGCTCCGCGTCCTCCGCGGGAACTTGAGGAGGCACGATCGATGCAGGGGATCGGCTGGCTCGTGGTGGCTTGTCTGGCCGTAGCGGCCGTGCGAGCGGCGGGCGGCGAGACGGAGATGCTGACGGTGCTGCCGCCGAAGAGCGGAGGCGACCTGCTGCGGCAGCATCTGCTCGCCGAGTGCCAGAAGCATTTCGACGCGCGGCGGGCCGAGGTCGAGGCGCTCAAGACGCCCGAGCAGATCGTCGCGCGGCAGAAGCGGCAGAAGGCGGCGTGGCTCGAGGCCATCGGGCCGTTCCCCGAGAAGACGCCGCTTCATCCCAAAATCGTGGGGACCCTCGATCGCGAGACCTACCGCATCGAGAAGGTGATCTACGAGAGCCGGCCCCACCATCACGTCACGGGCAATGTCTTCGTGCCGACGAAAGGCAAAGGCCCGTTCCCCGGCGTGCTCGTGCCCTGCGGCCACAGCCACAACGGCAAGGCGGCCGGGCCGTACCAGGGCGCGGCGGCGCTGCTCGCGAAGCACGGCTTCGTCGCGCTCTGCTACGACCCCTTCGGCCAGGGCGAGCGGCTCCAGACCCTCGATGCCAAGGGCAAGCCGCTCGCACGCGGCACGGGCGAGCACACGCTGGTGGACATCGGTGCGCGGCTGGTGGGGCTCGGCGCGACCAACTACCGCATCTGGGACGGCATCCGCTCCATCGACTACCTGTGCTCGCGGCCCGACGTGGACCCCACGCGCATCGGCTGCACGGGCAACTCCGGCGGCGGCACGATGACGTCCTACCTGATGATCACCGACGAGCGGATCTTCGCCGCCGCGCCCTCGTGCTACATCACCTCGCTCGAGCGGCTCTTCGCCACCATCGGCCCCCAGGACGGCGAGCAGAACGTCACCGCCCAGGTCGCCCTCGGCATCGAGCACGCCGACTACCTGTCCATGCGCCTCCCCAAGCCGACCATCGTCCTGTCGGCCACCGCCGACTTCTTCGACATCGGCGGCACCTGGGCCAGCGTCCGCGAGGCCAAGCGGCTGGCCAGCATCCTGGGCTGTGGCGAGCGGGTGGACATCCTGGAGATGCCCGGCGGCCACGGCTACGGTCCGGGCCAGCGCACGGCGGCCCTCCGCTGGATGCGCCGCTGGCTCCAGGGCATCGACGACCAGGCCGCCGAGGGCCACATGGCCAGCGAGAAGGACGCCGACCTCCAGTGCACCCAGACCGGCCAGGTGCTCACCGACCTGAAGGGCACGCCGATCTGGGACTTCACGATCGCGCGCGCCAAGGCCCTCGCCCCCCAGCGCGCCGCCTTCTGGAAGGACAACCCGAAGGCCACGTGCCTCGCCGAGGTCCGACGTCTCGCCGGCATCCGCACGGCCGCCGAGGCCCCAGGCATCTGGACCGTCTTCCCCAAGTCCTACGGCACCGTCGAGCGCGACGGCTACCGCATCGACAAGCTTCTCCTCGAGCGGTCGCCCGAGCTGCCGATCCCCGTCCTGGCGTTCAGGCCGACGGGCGCCGAGGGCAAGCTGCCCGGCGTGCTCTACCTCGATGGCCGCGGCAAGGCCCACGACGCGAAACCGGGCGGCGCCATCGAGAAGCTCGTGAAGGCGGGCCACATCGTCCTGAGCGCCTTTAAAGCTGAAAATCCGGAGAAAACAAATCCCGTAACGATATCCGCGCAGCACACCAGTACGGCTTCGGCCCTTCCGGCCGCAATCATCGCCGCGGCCCGGGCGGTCGCAATCGTCGAGGACGCACAGGCCGCGCTCGCCTTCCTGATGGGGCAGCCCGGCATCGACCGCTCGAAGCTGAGCGTCGTCGGCATCGAGCGCGGCGGCCCCGTAGCGCTGCACCTCGCCGCCATCGACGACCGCCTCGCCGAGGTCACCATCGAGCGGAGCATCGAGTCGTGGATGGACGTCGTCCACACCCGCCTCTGCAAGAACCAGCTCAACCAGATCGTGCCCTGTGCCCTGACGCGCTACGATCTGCCCGATCTCGTGAGAGCCATCGCGCCCCGCAAGGTGACCGT